>DASZQY010000183.1:0-3902 GCA_035549395.1 Bauldia sp. | reverse complement strand
AGCGCCTTCACGGTCTCGCGCGCCGTCTCGGCGCCGGAGCCCATCAGGATGAGCACGCGCTCGGCATCGGGGGCGCCCTCGTATTCGAACAGGCGGTAGCGGCGGCCGGTGAGGGCGGCGAAGCGGTCCATGGCGTCGCTCACGATGCCGGGGACAGCGTTGTAGTACGGCGTCACCGCCTCACGGGTCTGGAAGAAGGTATCGGGATTGTGGGCGGTGCCGCGCACGAACGGATGTTCCGGATCGAGCGCGCGGGCGCGATGGGCGCGCACGAGATCGTCGTCGATCATGGCGCGGATGTCATCGTCGCCGAGCAGGAAGAGCGTGTTCAGCTCGTGCGAGGTGCGGAAGCCATCGAAGAAGTGCACGAACGGCACGCGTGCCTTCAAAGTCGCGGCCTGGGCGATCAGCGCGGTGTCGTGGGCTTCCTGCACGTTTCCCGAAGAAAGCAGCGCGAAGCCGGTGGTGCGCACCGTCATCACGTCGGAATGGTCGCCGAAGATGGAAAGCGCCGAGGTAGCGAGCGAGCGCGCCGCGACATGGAAGACGGTCGAGGTAAGCTCGCCGGCGATCTTCAGCATGTTGGGCAGCATCAGCATGAGGCCCTGGGAGGCCGTGAAGGTCGTGGTCATGGCGCCGGACTGCAGGGCGCCGTGGACGGCGCCGGCGGCTCCGCCCTCGCTCTGCATCTCCTGAACGACCGGGAGGTTGCCCCAGATGTTCTTCACGCCCTCGGCCGACCACTGATCGGCCAGTTCCGCCATGGTCGAGGACGGCGTGATCGGGAAGATCGCGCACACCTCGTTGACGCGGTAGGCGACGTGGGCGACCGCCGTGTTGCCGTCCATGGTGGCGCGTGCGCCCGGTTTGCCGTTCATGCCACGGGCTCCGGGATCATCTCGATGGCATGGCACGGGCACGTCTCGAAGCACACCGCGCAGCCGGTGCAGAGATCGTAGTGGAAGCGATAGCGGCGGCCGGGCCCGAGCTTCTCGATCGCGTCCTCGGGGCAGGCGGCGAAGCACTGGTCGCACTCGAAGCAGTTGCCGCACGACAGACAGCGCCGCGCCTCATGCAGCGCCTCGGCTTCACTCAACCCGGTGACGACTTCATCGAAACCGCGTTGGCGCTCGGGCAGCGCCAACTGCTTCTCGCTCGAGCGCGGCGCATCGGAATAGACCGGCAGGTGGAGGTCGGGAAAATGTACGGTCGGATGCTTGGCGGTCCCGGCGTAGGATTGCGCGTGCAGCCATGCGTCGATGTTGCGCGCCGCTTTCTTGCCGTGGCCGGTGGCGATAGTCACGGAGCGGTCGCTCGGCACCAGATCGCCGCCGGCGAAGATGCCGTCGTGTCCGGTCATCATGTTCGGTGCGACGACGACCGTGCCATCGGCCTTGCGTTCGACACCGTCGACCTTGGCAAGAAACTGGCTCTCGGCATCCTGGCCGAGCGCCAGCACGACGGCGTCGGCGGTCAGCGTCTCCATCTCACCCGTCGGCACGGCGCGGCCATCCTCGCCGATCTTCATGCGCTCGACGGTGAGCGTCTCGCCCTCGATCGCCTTGATGGTGGTCAGCCACTTGATCCGGACGCCCTCGGAGATCGCCTCGTCGGCCTCGAAGGCATGGGCCGGCATGTGCTCGCGGTCGCGGCGGTAGACGATCACGGCGTCGGTGGCGCCGAGGCGGCGGCTGGTGCGGGCGGCGTCCATGGCGGTGTTGCCGCCGCCATAGACGACGACGCGGCGGCCAAGCAGTGGCGGTGCGCCACCCTCGACGTCGCGGAGCAGCGATACCGCGTCGAGCACCTTCACGGCATCGCGCGCGGGGATATCGACGTGCTTGGATGCTTGGGCGCCGATGGCGACGAACACGGCGTCGAAATTGCCGGCTTCCTTCTCGGCGAGCACATCTTCGACCTTGTGGTTGAGCACGATGCGCACGCCCGCCGCCTCGATGCGGCGGATATCCTGCATCAGCGCCTCGCGCGGCAGGCGGTAGGCGGGAATACCGAAGTGCAGCATGCCGCCCGGCAACGGCCCTGCGTCGTGGATCTCGGCGTAGTGGCCGAGGCGGGTCAGATGATAGGCGGCCGACAGGCCGCTCGGCCCGGCACCGACGATGAGCACGCGCTTGCCGGTCGGAGCATGGTCGATGGGCAGGCGCCAGCCCTCGGCCGCGGCGCGGTCGCCGAGAAAGCGCTCGACGGCATGGATGGATACGGCCTCGTCCAGCTCGGCGCGGTTACAGCCGGTCTCGCAGGGATGGTAGCAGACGCGGCCATGCACCGCCGGCATGGGATTGTCGCGGACGATGGTTTCCCAGGCGCCGCGGAAATCGCCGGCCTGAGCCAGCGCCAGCCAGGCCTGGATGTTCTCGCCGGCGGGGCAGGCGACATTGCAGGGCGGCAGCATATCGACATAGAGCGGCCGGCGCGTGCGCACGGGCCCGGCGCCGAAGTTGCCCGCCAGCTCCAGGCGGGGGGTCATATCGCGGGTCATTGCCACGGCTCTGCAGGCCACCGCCAGGCTGCCGGAAACACACCTTACCTGTTTCCGGCACAAGTCTCCGGCGAACATTGACCTGCGTCAACGGGCGGCGGGTGTCACTGACGATGGCGCGGCGCGCTCATGCGTAGTCGTCGCAACTGACACCAGGCATGGTCGGCGGCGCGTTGCAATCTGCGAGATGCACCGCTGGGGAGGGCGCGTCTCCGACACGATCGGCGCAACGCGCCGCCGTCATTGCGGCGAGGATGGCACGGGCCGGCGTCGGGCCGTCGCCACTCGCCACATCGTCCAGCTCCTCGGGGAGGGCGGGATTGCGCGACAGGAGACAGTGCCAGCCGTCGCCATCCTGCATCAGACTGCGCACGCTCCAGTCGGGGAGATCGTAGCCGAGGAGCGCGATCGACGCGTCAAGGGCCGCCCGCACCTGGAGCAGGGCGTCTATGCGGATGGCGAGTTTCGCATCCGGACAGCGTTCCGCGGGAAGCGCGCTAATGCGCCGGGCGAAGTTGCGCGTGACGCGTCCCTGGCTCCGCGTCAGCAGGCCGTGAATGAAGCTGAGTTTGTCCGACATGGCCGTGGCCTTTCGAACGGCGCTCTTGCGGCGCGCCGCTGGCCACGAGATGGCGCCAGAGCGCATAGGGTATCCAGATCGAGCGGAAGCCGACGTTATTGCCGCGGCGTAAAGGCTGCGACCGGCCTCCATAAGTGCCGCCGGCGAGCGGCCGTCTTTATGGGATTCCTATATCGTCGCCGGCGCGTCCCTCTCGAAAGCCTACGCCCGGCCTGCCACTTAATGGCCGCAATACAAGGCGTTCCGCTGCTTGATCCAGCGCATCGGGAACGCCCGCCGCCGGTGACATGAATAGAGCCGGCGCAAAGCAAACGAAGGGCGCGACCATGCTCGACCTGATCCTCGTTGTCCTCGGCATCGTCTTCTTCGCCGTAGCGATCGCCTACACCTATGCCTGCGAAATCCTCTAGGGGGCGGCCATGATCTTCGACTATTCGCTTGCCGGCCTCGTCACCGCCGGCCTCCTCGTCTATCTCGTCGCTGCGCTGCTGCGGCCCGAGTGGTTCTGAGAGGCCGGCGACCATGACCATCAACGGCTGGCTGCAGATCATCCTCTACTGCGTCATCGTCGTGGCGCTGGCGAAGCCGCTCGGCGGCTACATGACCCGCGTCTTCGGCGGCGAGCGCACGTTTCTGTCGCCCATCTTCGCGCCGGTCGAGCGCCTGCTGTACGGCGCCGCCGGCATCGACGAGAAACACGAGCAGCACTGGGTGAGCTACGCGGTGGCGATGCTCCTCTTCCATGTTGCGGGCTTCGTCTTTCTCTACGCGCTGCTGCGCCTGCAGGGCCTGCTGCCGTTCAACCCGCAAGGCATGACGGCG
>DASZQY010000182.1:0-5451 GCA_035549395.1 Bauldia sp. | reverse complement strand
AGCGGCCCGGCCATGCCGCAATTCGAGATGCCCGGCGGCGGTTCCGTTGGCGTCATGAACATCGGCGAGATGCTGGGCAAGGCCTTCGGCGGCAAGACCAAGACCCGCCGCGTCTCGGTCAAGGATTCGCGTGAGCTCCTGGCCAACGAGGAGTCGGACAAGCTGCTCGACACAGAGGAGGTGACGCGCGAGGCGGTCGCGACGGTCGAGAACGACGGCATCGTCTTCCTCGACGAGATCGACAAGATCGCGCGCGAAGGGGCCTACGGCGGTGGCGTTTCGCGCGAGGGCGTGCAGCGCGACCTGCTGCCGCTGATCGAGGGCACGACGGTGGCCACCAAGTACGGGCCGGTGAAGACGGACCACATCCTCTTCATTGCCTCAGGTGCGTTCCACGTCGCCAAGCCGTCGGACCTGCTGCCCGAGTTGCAGGGTCGTCTGCCGATCCGCGTCGAGCTCGCCGCGCTGACCAAGGAAGATTTCGTCAAGATTCTCACCGAGACCGAGGCCAGCCTGATCAAGCAGTATGTCGCGCTCCTGGCGACCGAAGGCGTGACGCTGGACTTCACGGCCGACGCCATCGACGCGATCGCGAGCTTCGCCGTCGCGATCAACGCCACCGTCGAGAATATCGGCGCGCGGCGGTTGCAGACGGTGATGGAGCGGGTACTGGACGATGTGTCGTTCACGGCCACCGACCAGAAGGGCCAGACGATCCTCGTCGACGGCAAGTACGTCGAGAAGCATGTCGGCGACCTCGCCCGCAACGTCGATCTGTCGCGCTTCATCCTGTGATGCGCGCCACAGGCGGCTGACCGGCCGCCTTTGTTCCGCCTTGCCGGCCGGGCTATGATTGCCTGGCCGGTCCCCTCCCGAAAGGTCGGCGCACGGGTTTCTTGCGGCTTTTCCGAGGTGCGTTCGGACCGAATGACGCGTAACGCGCCAGCTTCCACAACGGCATCCCTGCTCGTCGGGCTTGGCCTGGCCGCGGCATTGCTGGCGGCGGCCGCATCGCCTGCCCTTGCCGACAGCAGGATCATCGTCGTCCCGCCCGGCAACCGTTCGGCGACACAGCCCGACATCTCGTCGAGTTCGATCAAGCGGACCGCCGAGACCAACGGCAGCTTCGAGGGCAAGTATCAGGCGGTCTACCAGCAGCTCGCCGGCAATCCGCAGCTGATCGACAAGATCGTCAAGACCGCCGCCGTCTACGGCATCGACCCCATCCACATCATCGGCGCCATCGTCGGCGAGCACACCTACAACGTCGACGTGATGGACAACTTGCAGGGCTATTACGTGCAGGCCCTGTCGTATCTCGATTCCAACGGTCTGCGCTTCGCCTACAAAAACGAGGACGTCGAGGACTTCGTCCAGCGTCCCGAGTTCGCCGAATGCGCGGCCAGCACCAGCGACTACGAGCTGTGGGACTGCCGCGACCGCGTCTGGCGCACCGTATTCCAGGGCAAGAACGTCGACGGCAAGGATTGGCCGGACGATCGTTTCGAGCGCGTGTTCTTCCAGCCGTTCTTCGCCGGACAGACGTTCGGCCTCGGTCAGCTGTCACCGCTCTCGGCGCTGTCGGTCTCCGATGTCGTCCACGCCAAGGTCGGCCTGCCGCTGCTCGACATCAACCAGGCGCCCAAGGTCTACGCGGCGGTCATGGACCCCGACCAGACGCTGAATTACATGGCAGCGCTGATCGCAGCCGACATCGAGACCTACAAAGACATTGCCGGCTTCGACATCTCCCAGAATCCTGGCCTGACGGCGACGCTCTATAACACCGGTCAGGCACCGGAGAGGGCTGCCGCGCTCGCCGCCGAAAACAAGAAGCGCCGGGCCGCCGGACAGTCGCCGCTCTATCCGCGCGAGAATTATTACGGCTGGCTGATCAACGCCAAGCTGGACGAGCTGCGCAAGCTGCTGCCGGCAGGAGCCACGGCGTCGGCCGCGACGCCGCCCGCTCCTCCCGCCAAGTCCAACTGATCACCGCGCCCGGCGGATGCGCACGTAGAGCGCGCCGCTGCCGCCGTGGTTCGGCGCCGCTTCCTCGAAGCCGACGACGAGATGGCGCCAGCGCGCCGCCGACAGCCACATGGGCACCATGCGCTTGAGCACGCCGCGCTCCTCGCCGGATTTGCCCTTGCCGGTGATGACCAGCACGATGCGCGCGCCGTCCTCTTGCGCCGCCTGCAGGAAATGCCCGAGCTCGCGCTCGGCGGCGGCCTGGGTGAGACCGTGGAGATCGACGCGCCGGTCGATGCCGACGGCGCCGCGCGCGACGCGGCTCTTGTTCCGCCGGTCCATGGGCGCCAGCGGCGGCGGCTTGACCAGCACCGGCGCCTCGGTCGTGCGCGGGCGGAGCAGGGGTGCCGGCTTCGGCGGCGCCGCATCGCGCTTGTCGCGCGGTGCACGTGGTTTCAGCGGTGCCACAGTCTCGGCGACCTGCTCCCAGAGCTCGATCTCCTCGTCGCTTGGCGTGCGGCGGCGGCTCATGGCGCCGCCCTGGGCGCCAGAAGGATGAAATTGCCGCCTGCCCGCATTTCCCCGGCAATCGCGCCGGCCGCTTCGCCGGAGCCGAAGAAGATGTCTCCGCGCGCCGGGCCGACGATCGCCGAGCCGGTGTCCTGCGCAATGGCGAGATGATGGAAGGCGCCCCCGTCGGGCAGCGTCGTCTCGACCCAGACCGGGGTATGGAACGCGTGCAGCAGACGGTCGACGGCGAGGCTGCGGCCTGCAGTTAGCGGCACCTTCGCCGCGGCAATCGGGCCGAGCGCCGGATCGGCGACGTCAGCTTCGCGGAAGTAGATGAACGAGCGATTGGCGTTCATCACCGACGACGCTTCGCGCGGATGCGCGGCGAGCCACGCGCGGATGCCCCGCATGGTCGCGCTCTCGCGGGTCAGCGCGCCGCGCTCGATGAGCAGGCGCCCGATCGCGGTGTACGGATGCCCGCTCTTGGCGGCGTAGGTGACGCGCAGCGTCTTGCCATCCGGGAGAACGATTCGTGCCGCGCCCTGGACGTGGATGAAGAAGGCGTCGACCGGGTCCTTCAGCCACACCAGCTCAAGGTTCTCGCCGGCGAGCGCGCCTGCGGCGATGGCGGCGCGGTCGTAGTGCTCGCGCAAGCCTGAGCCGATCATGCGGGCAAAGCGAAAATCGGCGGGCATGCCGGGCTCGGCGCCGGGCGTGATTTCGACGAGGTCGGCCGGCGGACGATAGAGTGGAAAGCGAAATTCGGAGGACGGCGCCAACGAGCCGGCGACTTCCGGCTCGTAGTAGCCGGTGAAGAACGCGCTGCCCTGGACGGGCTCGACGACGCTGGGCACGAAGCATTCTTCAAAGAAGGCGCGCGCATCGCGATCGTCGATTTCGAGCGAGCGCTTCAGCAGCAAGGCCAGCGCGGCGGCGTCAATGCCCAGTGCACGCGTCTTCGGCGGATGCTCCGCGAGCACCGCGGCACCGCGACGGAAAGCAGCGAGGGCAGCCGCGTGATCGTCAGCGACCCACCCGGCCAGGTCCGCGAAGTTCAGCGGCACGAGCCGCGCGATCGTGGATGGTCCGGCGTCGTCTGAGGTGGGCGCGCCGGCCGCCACGGCTACTCGACCGATTCGGTAGCCACCAGCTTCCAGTTCGGATCGCGCGACGCGGTCTCGCGGGCGAACGTCCACACGTCGGTGACGTCGCCGACGTGTGTCGGGTCGCCGTCGATCACCTTGCCTGCCTTGTCGTGGGTGGCCGACACGAGCTTGGACAGGAAACGGACGGTGATCTGCGCCGTCCCCCCTTTCAGCGAGGCGGCGGTGATCTCGGCCCTGTCGATGCCGACGAACTTGAACTCGATGGTCTCGCCGCGCTGTTCGCGCTCGGCGATGGCGCTGACGAAGCCGTCGAATACCTCGCGGCCGAGGAGCGGCTTCAGGGTTTTGCGGTCGCCCTCGGCGAAAGCCGTCACGATCATCTCATAGGCAACCTTGGCGCCGGCGACGAAAGCACTGGGATCGAGCGCGGGATCTTCGACCGCAATCGCCTTCAGTCCGTCGTTGACCGGCGATCCCTCCGGCGCGACCGCGCCGATGCGCTGGGCAAGCGGTATGGTGGCCGTCACGGCGGCACCGGCAGGCGCGGCGGCGGGAATGCGACGCGCAACGTCGACGACCTTGTCGCCGCCGCGGGCCGGCAATCCATCGCGGCGCGTGTAGGGGTCGTAGGGGGGCCGCTCGTTGCCCGTACGCCGGCCGAGAACCGACCGCAGTCGTATGAACACAACGACGGCGATAACGAGAAAAATGACGCTGGTGAGATCGGTGAAGCCGCTCATCTGGCCTTCGAATACGCTGGACTGGCCGTTTCCTCGCTAGTCTCGCACGAAAGGGCCTTCAAAATCATCCACCTATATGGATGCCCCGCGCGGCAACTGCCAGTGCGCCCGGCGAGATGACGCGGGAGGAATCGGCCAGCCGCCTTGTCACGCGCCGCCGGGACATGTTAGCCGAAACGCCCGAGAAGAAGCTCCGCAAACGTCAGTTGCTGCCATGGGCGGCAGGTAGTCGAGGTAAAGATATGGCCGATCCGGTCACCGCCGTGCCGCCGGTGGGCGCGCAAGCTGCCCCCAATCTCAACGTCCTCACCCAGTACGTGAAGGATTTTTCCTTCGAAAATCCGGGCGCACCGCAGTCGCTGCGCATGCGCCCCGGTTCCTCGCCCAACATCAACATCTCGATCGGCGTGCAGTCGGCTCCGCTCGGCAACAATGAGTTCGAGGTCGAGCTGCGCATCGACGCCCGCGCCACCGATGGTCAGGCGGTGATGTTCGCCATCGAATTGGTCTACGCCGGCGTGTTCCGCTTCACCAACATCCCGCCGGAGCAGGCGCGCGCCGTGGCGCTTATCGAGTGCCCCCGGCTGATTTTCCCGTTCGCCCGCCAGATCGTCGCTGATGCCAGCCGCAATGGCGGTTTCCCGCCGCTGCTCATCGACCCGGTCGATTTCGTCGCCATGTACCGCCAGCAGATGGCGAGTGAGATGGGCCAGGGCGCCGGCGCGCCGAACTGAGTCTGAAGGCGCCGCGGCGCTAGAGCGCGAACCCCGCTCTGCCGGCCAGCACCGCCAGCGACTCCGCCGGGCGCGGCCCGATATGCGCTATCACCTCGGCCGCGGCCAGCGTCCCCAGCCGGGCCGCGTCGGCGAGCCCGAAGCCGCGCGCCACGCCGTAGAGGAAGCCTGACGCGAAGAGATCGCCGGCGCCGGTGAGGTCGACGACTTCGTCCACCGGCGTCGCCGGCACGGCTTCCACGCCGTCCCGCGTGACGACCAGCGCGCCGTCGCCGCCGACCGTGACGGCTGTCAGCGCGCAGTCGCTTCTTACGGCCGCCACCGCTGCCTCCAGGCTCGAGGTCGTGTAGAGCGACTTCAGCTCCAGGTCGTTGGCGAACACGATATCGACCG
>DASZQY010000181.1:0-8841 GCA_035549395.1 Bauldia sp. | reverse complement strand
TTAGGCGCCGTGCGATTGACGGCCAATACCGGCCCGCACTCGCCGATGTAGCAGATCGGGCAGCGCTTCCCCGGCGCCATGTACATGGCGCTGGGGCGGTGCAGGTTATTCCACTGCGTTTCGTACTTGCCGTTCTTGTCGAACACCTGGACCCGATGGTTCTCGCGGTCGGCGACGTAGACCCAGCCGTCGCCATCGCAACAGATGTTGTGCGGCAGGTTGAACTGGCCAGGCTCGGTGCCCGAAGCGCCCCACGATAACAGCCAGCGTCCATCCGGCGCGAATTTATGGACACGCGCGTTGCCGTAGCCATCGGAGACGTAGACATCGCCCTCGGGCGACAGCGCGGTGTGCGTGCAGCGGTTGAACATGTCGCCGCTCATGTATGGCGCCGGCTTCTGCGGCTTGCCGATCATCATCAGCAGCTTGCCGTCGAGGGTGAAGCGCCGCACGGTATGGTCACCGTCGTCGGTCAGGTAGATTGTGTCGTCCGGCGCCATGTAGACGCCATGCGGGCGCGAAAAGACCGCCTCGCCCCACGAACGCAGGAAGTTGCCCTCGCGGTCGAAGACCGTGAGCGGATGCTCGCCGCGACTGAAGACATAGACGTTGTCGTGTGAATCGACGCCGACCGAGCCGACCTCGTTGAACGACCAGCCATCCGGCAGCTTCGCCCAGTCTTCCTCGACGCGATAACGGTACGTATCGTTGCCGACCACGGTTACCATCAGCCGGTGAACTCCCCGATGAACAGACCGTCACTGAAGCCGGTCGTATAGAAGATGCCGTTGCGGTCGACGAAGACGTCATTCGACTGCAGCACGTGCGGCCGGTTCGGACGCGGATCGTAGAAGCGCGTGGGTGCCGGTGGCACCAGAGCGCCAATTTCCTGCGGACGAAATGGATCGCGGATGTCGTAGGCGCGTACGCCGGCGTTGGAATAGGTGGCGAAGATCGTCTCGGAGCTGACGAAGCTGCCCGGGCGGTTCTCATGAACGTTGTGCGGACCGAAGCGGCCGCCGACCGCGACATAGTCGTGGTCGTGAGGTTGCGGCATCGTCGCGATGCTGATCGGATTGGCCCGCTCGCGGTTGTCAAATACCCAGACGAGCTTGGCGCCGTCCTCCTGATTGTCGGCTCCCGGCTCGTCGACGACGATGAGCAGGTTGCGATCGGGCAGCGGCAAGGCATTGTGCGTGCCGCCGCCGAACGGCGGTGCCCACCACCTGTGTGTCACCAGCTTCGGTGCCGAGCGGTCGGCGACATCGACCACCACAAGGCCGCCGTCGCGCCAGCTGCAATACGCCGTGTCGCCGTGGATGATCGGATGGTGCAGCGAATAGTTGCCATCTGGCAGCGGCCAGTGCGGTGTCTCGCCTGCGGCCATGCCCGGCAGCCAGAACTTGCCGACGAGCTCGGGCTTCGCCGGATCGGCGAGATCGACGACGATCATGATGTGGCCGCTGAAGCCATCGAGCATCGCCGAGGCGTAGGCGTAGCGCCCGCCGACGTACCAGATGCGGTGCAGCCCTATGCCCGCCACCGGCAGGAAGCCGATCTGGCGCGGGGCGGCCGGTTGCGAGATATCGTAGATTGCCATGCCTGCCGACCAGTTGCGCCCGGCGGTCTTCGCCGGATCGTACGCGGCCGACGCCGCGGAGAATCCGTCGCGGCCATGCACCACCAGCAGCAGGTCGTCGTGCGCCTGGAGGTGCAGGCACATCGTGTTGGGTGGCGCGGCAATGAAGGCGACAGGCCGCGGCGCGCGCGGATCGGAAACATCGGCGATAGAGAATCCGCCCGTGAAGATGTTGCCGACGTAGGCGTGGCCGCGCTGGACCATGACCTGCACGGTGTCGATGTGCCCGGCAAGATCGCTAAAGCCGAGCAGGCGCATGTTGTGCGCGTACGTCGGCTTGGGGAGATCGGTCGTCATGAGGGTGCCTAGTGCCCCTTCCACTGGATGATGTAGAGGCCGGCGTTGTAGTCGGTGATATACATCAGGCCGTTCTTCTCGACGTAGACGTCGCACGTGTGAATCACGTGGTGCATGCCCGGCCGGTGATCGACCCATTGCTCGGGCGGCGGCGGCACGAAGTAGCCGACTTCCCGCGGCTGGAACGGGTTGCGGATGTCGAAGGCGCGGAGCCCGGCGTTTTGATACGTCGCGAAGACCAGGTCTGAGCTCCGGAAGCCCTCGCTCCGGTTTTCCCAGAGATTGTGCGGGCCGAAATGTCCACCCTTGGCGTAGTAGTCTTGATCGGCCGGCGTCGGCAGCGTCGCGATGCTGACGGGATTGGCGAGCTCGCGGATATCGAACACCCAGGTGTACTTCAGCGGCTCCTGGTCGATGTCGCGCACCGCCTCGTCGGCGACGAGCAGCAGGTTGCGATCGACCAGCGGCAGGGCGCTGTGCGTGCCGCCGCCGAACGGCGGATACCAGTTGCGGTGGACGATGAGCTTCGGCGCGCGCTTGTCCTTGATGTCGAGGATGGTGAGGCCGCCGTCGCGCCAGCATCCGTAAAGCACATCGCCGGCGACCAGACCGTGATGGAAAGCGACGCGGCCGGGCCAGCTCGGCTTCTCACCGCCGGCCAGCCACATACCGGGTATCCACCACTTCCCCACCAGCTCCGGTTTCGTCGGCTCCTTCAGATCGATGACGATCAGCATGTGATCGCTGAAGCCGTCCAGCAGCGCCGAGGCGTAAGCGTAGCGGCCGCCATCCCACCAGATGCGGTGCAGGCCCAGCCCCTCGACCTCCATGAAACCGATGGGTCGCGGATTGGCCGGGTCGGAAATGTCATAGACGCGCATGCCGGCGGAATAGTCCTTGCCGCGCACGCCGAACTTGGCGCTCGACACGCCCTCGATCGAGCCGCCGTAGTAGTCTTCTTCCTTCACGTAAACGGCGTAGAAATTGAACTCCTCGACCACGAGCATCAGGTTGCCGTGCGTCTGAAGATGGATCGACCACGAACGCGGATGGACCGGCAGGTGGTTGACCGGCCTCGGGTCGCGCGGGTTGGTCGCGTCGGTGACGGTGACGCCACCAGTGAACGAATTGGCGACGTAGGCGTGGCCCCTCGAGACCATCACCTGGCCGCCATCCGGATGGCTGCCGTTGGCGGTCTGGCCAACGAACTCGAAGTTGCTGGCGCTCTCCGGCTTGATGACGCGTGCGGCCATGTGGCCCTGTCCCATGCTTGCTGTATGCAGTGAATTGTTTAGATTTGCCGCGTTCGCCGGGGATCGGTTAGCGCCACCCCCGGCGAACGTCTGCAAGGGACCAGCGGTGCAATCACCGCTGGTCTCGTTTTCTCCGACTACTCCACGCCCCAAATCTTCTTGTAGGCGTCCCGGTAGCCGTTATCCGGGTCGTACTTGTTGTCCTTGCCGCCGTCCTGGTCGATGTTGTCCTTGGTGACCAGGTGCACCGGCGTCAGGTAGCCGCTCGGCTTCTCGCCGGCGAAGGCGCGGTTGAGTTCGTCGATCAGCATCCAGCCATGGAGGTTGGTGGGCTCAGGCACCGTCGCAATCTGGTACTGGCCGGCGCGAATGCGCTGGTAAGCCGATTCCGAACCGTCACCTGCCGACACCATTTTGATGGCATCCGGAGCAACGCCAGCCGCCTTCAGAGTCGGGATGGCGAAGTCGAAGAACAGATCGTTGTGCGCCAGCATGTACTGGAGATTGCTGCCGTACTGCTGAAGCATCGCGTTCATGAGCGAGGGCATGCGCTGCGAGACTTCGGTGAATGGGCAGTTCTCGACCGCCAGAATCTGGCAATCGGCACAGCCGGTGAGCGCGTCAGTCTCGCCCTTCACCTTTGTGCGCACGATCGGGTACTGCGGATCGGTCATGATGATCGCCTGCGCCTTACCCTGGCTATTCGCAACGACGTATTCGCTTGCCGTCTTGGCGATCACGTAGGGATCGGTGGAGATGTTCCACAGAACCTCGGGATCTTCCGGCGTGAGGCCCGCGCCGCCGGAGGCGTGCCAGCCGACGATCTTGATGCCCTGCGCCTGCGCCTTGAGCAGCAACGGACGAAATTCCTCCGCCGCCAGCGCACCCAGGATGATCGCATCCGGCTTTAGCGCAATCGCCTGTTCGAGCGCGGCGCTGTTTGCGCTTTCCGTGCTCTGTCCGTCGATGATCTGGTATTTCCAGCCGATCGCCTTGGCGGCTTCCTGGGCGCCGGCGGCCGAACCGGCCGAGCCCCAGTTGGTCATCGACTGCGCGACATAGACCACGAACTTGCCCGGCTGGGCCTTCGGCCCGGTCGTCGGTCCGTCCCAGGTCTTGGACGGCGCGGTGGCAGCCGCGATATCCTTGTTGACCTGATCAAGATACGCGTCGGCCCTCGCGCCGACCGATGCGGTGGCTGCGAGGACGAGAGCGGCAACAGCTCCGCGTACCAGCAGACCTTTCATTCCGATTTCACGTAGCATTCAGCATTCCTCCCAGTGTCAGAGACCCCGTGCTTCAAGTCGCAAGCGTCATGCTCGCGTCTTACCGGCCCGCTCCGGCGGGCCGGGTTTGCCCTGGCGCCTGGCGCGCCAAATTCTCCCTTACTTCGCCCGCCGCCGTGCCGCGTAGCCCGCCAGCCCGACCGACAGGACGAGGCTCGCTCCCTGGAACAGCGGCTCGACGTAGAAACCGAAGCCGAATTGCTGCAGGCCGGCGATGCCGATGGCGAGGACGAGCACGGCGATGATCGTGCCGAGCGCATTGACCCGGCCAGGCTTCACCGTCGTGGCGCCGAGCAGGGCACCGACAAAGGCCGGCAGAAGGAACTCGGGCCCGACCGTGCTCTGCCCGACCTGGAGGCGCGCGGCGAGCACGATGGCGTCAAAGCCCACGATCATCCCGCAGGCGACGAATGCCCCGACGACCAGCTTGCGTGCCGGGATGCCAACAAGCTCTGCCGCCTTGCGGTTCGAACCCAGCGCATAGAGCTGACGCCCGATCGGCAGATACTCGAGCGTGACCCACAGCACGACGACCAGGATCGCGACAAAGATCGCAGGCAACGGGATGCCGAGGATGTGTGCGTAGTTGATGTTGGAGAAACCGTCGGGGACGACGCCGACCACCTGCGCGCCGTTGGTATAGTACGCGCCAAGTCCGTAGAGCATCGTGCCGACGCCGAGCGTGGCGATGAAGGAATCGATCTTGGCGTACTCGACCAGCACGCCGTTGATCAGGCCGACGATGCCACCAAGCAGCACGATGCCGACGACAACCAGAGGCCACGGGATGCTGGTATGGACGAGCAGGCCCATCGCCAGGATGTGCAACAGGCCAATGCCATAGCCGATCGAGAGATCGTAGTTGGCGGTGGTGATGACGATCATCTGCGCCAGCGCCAGCAGCGAGACGATCGCGCTGATGCTGAGAATGGCGGTCACGGTCTGCCCGCTCATGAAGCGGGGCAGCGCCACCGAATACAACAGGATGAGGAGCAGGCCGAAAATCATCAGGCCATGGTTCGAGAGCACCTCGAGCGCGGTGCCCCGCCAGTCGCCTTGACGAGCTCTCCTGCCCGATACCGAGGGCCGCACGTTGGACTGTACGCTGCTCGCTCCCTGCGCCGCCGTTGCCGGCTCGCGCAGATCTTTCATCGACATCGATCTTCCTCCCGCCTCTCCCAAGGCCCGTTCGTGCCGCCTGCCTTCCAACGCCTAGCCGGGCGCGGGAACGTTTGGATGCACGTAGATGCGCGCGTAGGACTCCTTGACGGCTTCGACCAGTTGATCGAGCCGCCTGTGAATGTGGCGTTCGAGCAGTGCTGCAGCCTCGGGCGCGTTGTGCGCGCGCACGGCTTCGATGACAGCCAGATGCTCCGCCTGCGTTCCCTGGCGGCGGCCGTCCATGTCGATCCAGCGCAGGAAACGGATGCGCGAATTGACGTTCTGCAGGACGCGCAGCGTCTCGGCATTGCCGGTCAGGCCGATCAGCCGCTCATGGAAGCCTTCGTCGAGCGCGACAAGGTCGTCGATGGTGCGGCCAGGCAGGTCGGGCCGGCTCTGCACGAGATACCGACCGATCTCGTCGATCGCCTCCGGCGCCGCGCGCTCGACGCCATAGCGGATGCTCGACACTTCGATCTGCTGGCGCAGTTCGTAAAGATCGACGATCTCCTTCACGTCGAGCGGCCGACGATAGAAGCCGTACTTCGGCGAGAACGTGAGAAATCCGTCGGACGCCAGGCGATTCAACGCCTCGCGCAAGGGCGTGCGGCTCACGCCCAAGGTCTTGGCGAGAACCACCTCGTTGATGCGCTCGCCGGGCTTCAGGGCGAACGAAATCGCCAGTTCCTTCACACGCTGATAGACGCGCCCGACCGTGCTGACCGGGTCGCTGCTATCCGGGGCGGTGCTCATCGCCTTCGCCACTTCCATCTCTCCGCTTTCTGCATCAATAGCTGTATACAGCAATGTGTTCTTCAAGTAATGGTCTATTGTATGTGATCGTGCATTGCAAGCAGTGCTTTCTGCTGCATGCAGAAAAGAGGCGAGTTGCATGGCGGAAGCGGTCAATCGGATCAAGGACGAAGCTCGATTCGTTGCGGGTGAGCGCACTGGCGGCCAGCTGCTCGTCGACGCCCTCAGGACCGAGGGCCTGGATCGCATTTTCTGCGTTCCGGGCGAGAGCTACCTCGAGGTTCTCGACGCCCTGCATGACGTTCCGGAGATCCAGCTGGTCGTGTGCCGCCACGAGGGAGCGGCCGCCAATATGGCGGAGGCGGACGGCAAGCTGACCGCGCGACCGGGGGTCGCGTTTGTCACGCGTGGCCCCGGCGCCCTTCACGCGAGCGTCGGCGTGCACACTGCGTTTCACGATTCGACGCCGATGATTCTCTTCGTCGGCCAGGTCCAGCGCGAAATCCGCGGCCGTGAAGCTTTCCAGGAGATCGATGTCGCGGCCGTATTTGCCCCGATCACGAAATGGGCGGCCGAAATCGACCGGGCCGACCGCATTCCGGAATTCATTCACCGCGCCTACAGCATCGCGACCGCCGGCCGCTGCGGTCCGGTGGTGCTGTCCGTGCCCGAGGATGTACTAACCGACGTAGCGGCAGGGAGCGGCCTCCACCGCACCCCGCTGCTGCAGCAGGCGCCATCGTCCGAAGACGTGGCGCGCGTGCGCGCAGCGCTCGCCGCCGCGGAGCGTCCTGTGCTAATCGTTGGCGGCTCCGGATGGAGCGACGCCGCACTCGCCGACCTCCAGCGCTTCGCCGTCGACAACGCCCTGCCCGTCGTTGCGTCAAGCCGGCGGCAAGACCTGTTCGACAACCGCCATCCTAACTACGCCGGCCACCTCAGCCTCGCCACCAGCAGAGCGCTGGCCGCCCGCGTCGAGAGAGCCGACCTCATCATTGCGCTTGGCGCGCGCCTTTCCGACGTGACCACGCGCGGCTATACGCTCGTGCGTGCGCCGCGCGCCGCCCAGCGCATCGCGCATATCTATCCCGATCCGAACGAGATCGGCCGCGTCTACGAGGCCGATGTCGGCCTCGTCGCCAGCCATGCCGCAGCTGCAGCCGCGCTTGCCGGCATGCCGCGCATCGACCCGGCACGGTGGCGGCCATGGCTCGCCGACATGCGGCTGGAATACGAGCAGTCGACCGATCCGGCTTCCGTCAGCATGGCCGGCCCGGTCGACCTCGCCGCCATCGTCGCACACGTCGACAAGCTGCTGCCGCCGGATGGCATCGTGACCAACGGCGCCGGCAACTACACGATCTGGCTGCATCGCTTTTTCCGCTATCGCACCGGCCACACGCAACTCGCGCCAACCAGCGGCGCGATGGGCTATGGCCTGCCGGCGGCGGTCGCCGCCAAACTTCGGCACCCTCGCCGCCCGGTGGTCTGCTTTGCCGGCGATGGCTGCTTCCTGATGTATCCGCAGGAGCTCGCGACGGCGATCCAACACCAGGCGCCGATCATCGTGGTCGTGGTCAACAATTCGATCTACGGCACCATCCGCATGCACCAGGAGCGGCGTTACCCGGGCCGTGTGTCGGGAACGGACATGGTGAACCCCGACCTCGTCGCGCTCGCGCAGTCCTTCGGCGCCCACGCCGAGGCGGTCACCACCACGGCGGAGTTTGCACCCGCCTTCGAGCGCGCCCTCTCCTCCGATCGCCTGTCGCTGATCGACGTGCACATCGATCCCTCGCAACTCACGCCGGACTTCCGGCTGCCCGCGGCGGGAGCCGCGCGGTGAAGAAGATCCTCAACGCGCCGGCGGACTTCGCCGACGAGACGCTCAGCCATCTGGAGCGTCGCCTGATGGCGGGGCTCACGGCGCATGACTTGCACGCCGCGGCCGCGCCGCTGGCCTCGGCGGCGGCCGTCGCTGCCGACGAGGCGAACGCGCGGCGTACCGAGCTCGGCAATGGAGATCTCGGCATCACCGTTGCCGCCGTCTGGCAAGCGCGCCTGACGGCGGCCCCAGCTGCGCCATGACGGCGGTCGCTGAAGCCGGCACCACGACCGCGAACCCGCTGCTCGGAATCGGGTTCAAAGTCAGCGCGACGTTCATGCTGACCGTAATGCTGACGCTGATCAAGATCGCCAGCGACCGCTATCCGATCGGCGAGATCGTCTTCTGCCGCAGCTTCTTTGCGCTGATCCCCCTCTTCGTCCTGGTCTGGATCAACCGCGAATTCGCCACCGTCTTCAAGACGGCGAACTACTTCGGCCACATCAAGCGATCGCTGGCCGGCACCGCCGCCATCTTCTTCAACTTCGGCACCCTCTTCTTCCTGCCGATCGCGGACGCCACCGCGATAAGTTACTCGATGCCGCTGATCACCGTGGCGCTCGCGGT
>DASZQY010000180.1:0-6631 GCA_035549395.1 Bauldia sp. | reverse complement strand
TACCCAACCCGCCGCCGGGCTACGAAATCGAGCGCGTCGACGTCGTGGTTCGCCTGCGGCGGTCGCCAAATTAGATCAGCGACGAGTCATTCCTCATGAAAAAAATCCTTAACCGGCCCGTCGACTACGTCGACGAAACACTCGACGGGCTCATCGCCGTGCATCCGGACATCTACGCCCTGCCGGAGCGGCGGCTGATAACGCGCGCCGCCGGCATGAGGAAAGGCAAGGTCGGTATCGTCACCGGCGGCGGCTCCGGCCATCTGCCCGTATTCGCCGGTTACGTCGGCAGCGGTCTTCTGGACGCCTGCGCCGTCGGCGAAGTATTTGCATCGCCGCCTGCCGACAAGATGGCGAGCGCCATGCGCCATGCCAACGGCGGTGCCGGCGTGTTGCGCCTGTACGGCAACTACGGCGGTGACGGCATGAACTTCGATATGGCCGGCGAAATGGTCGAGATGGAAGACGACATCGTTTCGTCTACCGTCCGCGTCTCCGACGACGTCGCCTCAGCGCCGCCTGGTGAATCGGAGAAGCGGCGCGGCGTCGCCGGCATGGTCTACGCCTTCAAGGCGGCGGGGGCGCGGGCCGAGGAGATGGCTGATCTGGATGAGGTCACGCGCGTTGCCCGCAAGGCGGCTGATTCGTGCCGCTCCCTCGGCGTCGCGCTTACGCCGTGCGTCGTGCCCCAGGCCGGCAAGCCGACATTCACGCTGGCCGACAACGAAATCGAAATGGGTATGGGCATCCATGGGGAGCCCGGCATCTGGCGCGCCGAACTCCGCCCCGCGGACGCGCTGGTCGACGAAATGATCGACCGGTTGATTACCGACATGCCGCTGTCACGGCGCGACCGCGTCTCGGTTCTTGTCAACTCCCTCGGGGCAACGCCACTCGAGGAGCTGTACATCATGTTTCGTCGCGTCCGCACGCGGCTCGGCGATATCGGCGTCGATATCGTGATGCCGCTTGTCGGTCGCTATGCGACGTCGATGGAGATGACCGGCGCAACCATCACGCTGTCCCGGCTCGACGGTGAGCTGGAGCGCCTGCTGAAGGCGCCGTGTCATTGTGCTTTCTGGACCGTCGCGGCATGAGCGCAGAATTCACCAGTGCCGATCTGGCCAAGGCAGCCATGGCGATTGCCGCTGGCGTCAAGGGCGCGACCGACGAACTGAACCGGCAGGATGGCTTGCTGGGCGACGGCGATCTCGGCATCACCGTGAGCGCCGGCTGGCAGGCCGTTGCCGACGTCGCGCCGCAATTTCCGGCAGACATCGGCAAGGCATTTCTGGCTGCCGCAAAGGCTTTCCAGCAGGTGTCTTCTTCCTCCTTCGGCACCATGGTCGCCTCGGCGCTCATGGCGGCCGCCAGGCACACCAATGGCCGTACCGCGGTGCCGTGGCCCGAAGTCCCGGAACTCGTTGCTGCTGCGCGCGACGCCATGATGTCCCGCGGCAAGGGTGCGCTCGGCGACAAGACGGTCATGGATTCCTTGGAAGCGGTACGCGTCGCGCTCGTGGGGAAGGATCATGCGTACATGCGCCTGGCGGCAGCGGATGCCGCCGAGGCGGCGCTGGCCGAGTTCCGCTCGCGACCCAACAAGCTTGGACGCGCCCGCATGTTCGCCGACCGTTCGATCGGTATCGACGATCCGGGCATGCTGGCATTCGCGCGCATCGTCGCCAGCATGCCCGATGAATAGTTATTTTCTATTGATACCGTGGGTAACTATCAATTTTCTTTTCGATCGACTGGCTGTTAGGTTTTATGGGCAAGCAAAAAGAGGGTTGAGGGCGGTTCGCCTAAGCTGCTCTCCAACAAGGGAAATTTCAGATGGGCTTCCTGAGTGATCGTGAAATTGCAGGCTTGGCGCCAGCCGACGAGGCGGCGTTCCGGTCTCCGGTCCCCACTCAGATGATTTCCAACGCCGAGTTCAATCCTCTTCCGCAGAACGAGAAGCAGAAAGAGGTTGAGGCGCGCATCAAGGACTTCGGCGAGAAGAAAGGCCGCAGCCTTGGCATGGATCTCGGCCGCTTTCTGCGCAGCCCCATGGGCATGGCGGCCGCATTTGTTGCGATGAACGACGTCTACGGCCCGCTTTTTGACATCGACAAGGGGGAGGCCGAGGACCCCGGCGTGGCGATGGCGCGGCAGAAGCGCTTTGCCAAGCAGTTTGTCTTCGACGGCCAGGTGCATTTCGTGCGCGACGACTACACCTGGGACGAACACGCCGATCTCGCCCGCTATGCTTCGGACCACGGCTGGAATCCGGGCCTCGGCCCGTCGAGCAAGATCACGCTCGAGATGTACAAGTTCGACAACTTCTTCAAGGAAATCTACTTCGACAGCGATACGACGATCGGCCTGCTGAGCGGCGCGCCGACCGACGATCCCGACAAGACGTTCCTGTCGAACGACCAGATCAAGGAGACCGCCGACTTCGTCAACGGACTGGCGAAGAACAAGCGCCTCTACTTCCATACGATGATCACGCCGAAGTCACCGGGCTGGATGGACGAGGTCGAGCGCGCCATCGAGGTGATCCATCCCACTAGCTGGAAGGGTTACACCGTCGGCGATCCGATCCTGCCGGAGACCTCGCGCTATCCGTGGCGCCTGGATGACGAGAAGGAGATGTATCCGTTCTACGAACGGATCATCAAGGCCGGCATCAACACGGTCTGTATCCACAAGGGTCTGCTGCCCGCGGACTACGAGAAGACGATGCCGAACAGCTGGAAGTACGCTTCCGCTGACGACGTCGGCAAGGCGGCTAAGGACTGGCCGCAGATCAACTTTGTCATCTACCATTCGGCGCTGGCCGTCTTCCAGCAGGACTTCGTGGAAGACATGGCCCGTTACGAGAAGACGGGCGAGCTGCGCTGGGTCAGCGATCTGGCGCGCATCCCCGAGTTGTTCGGCGTCAGCAACGTCTATGCCGATCTAGGCACCGTCTTCGCATCGTGCTGCACCACCAATCCGCGTGTCGCGGGCGCGATGGTCGGCATGCTGATCAAGGGCCTCGGCTACGATCACGTATTCTGGGGTACCGATGCGGTCTGGCAGGGCGGGCCACAATGGCAGATCGAAGCCTTCCGCCGCCTCGAGATCACCGACGACCTGCAGAAGAAGTTCGGTTACCAGCCGCTCGGCGAACCGGAAGGTCTCGTCAAGAAGTCGATCCTCGGGCTGAACGGCGCGCGTCACTACAACATCCCGCTCAAGGAAGGCGATCTTTCGCAGTGGGAGCAGGACGGCATCGGCAAGATGAAGCGTGCGTATCTCAAGGACGGCAATTTGCGCAGCAATGCTGCGTACGGCTACGTCGTGCGGCCGGGCTAGGGGGAGCGGGCCGAGCTTCCGCCGGCGGCCGGAATGTACCGACCGCCGACTGCTGAACGGCCGGCGATATCATGACAAAGAACGTAGTGAAGGCCGCGGCCGCAAGCGGCGATTTGATCAGGGGAGTGCATCTCACTTTCCCGGCGCCAGTCGTGATCGAGGTGCTGGCTCGCTCGGCGGGTCTGCACTTCGTCTATATTGACGGCGAGCACGGCCGCTTTGACTGGCATGACGTCGAAATTGCATGTGTCACAGCCGAGCGCTGCGGGCTGACGCCGATAGCGCGCGTGTTTGACCGGCAGATATCGACAATCACCCGCTTTCTGGATCGCGGTGTTGTCGGCATCGTGGCGCCGCATGTCGAAACCGTCGCCGACGCGCAGGAAGTGATCGACGCCGCCTATTTCGCGCCGATCGGCAAACGCTCGTTCGGATCGGGCCGGCCGGAATATGGCACTGAGATCGGCGATCGGCGTGCTTACATCGCCGATTGCAACGAGCGCGTCTCGGTCTGCCTGATGATCGAGAGCCGGCGCGGACTCGATAATGTGACCCAGATGGCAGCTCTGCCGGGGATCGACTACTTCAGTTTCGGCCTCATGGATCTGGCGCAGGACCTCGGGCATCCCGGCAATCCCGAACACCCGGACGTACGCGCGGCATTTCTCGATGCTTCGGCTCGTATTCGCGCCGCTGGAAAGCGCGTGCGCGAAGACTTCATGAACTACTGCTGGATCAACGATGTCCTCATGGTCGGGGCACAGCACGCTCTTGGCCAGAAGGCAGATGGCGGGGGCCGTCCCGATATGATCCGGGCAGAAGCGAAACGCGCCGCCGAAGATGGCATGCGGCTTAGTAGTGCCGCGCTCCGGCCGTAGGCTGGCGCTGGAGGCTGATCGCGTGGATGCCGATGCTGTAGCTCAGGCGGCGAATATCCTTATCGCGGCACGAACGCGGGGAGGACCGCTGGCGGAGCGTCTGGCGCCGGCCAGTCGCCCCTCGTCGATCGCCGAAGCCGAAGCCGTGCAGCGGGCGATCGTCGCGCGCCTGAAGGATCGCATTGCCGGATGGAAAGTCGCCATCTCGCCGGAGTTCGGTGTGATGCGCGGAGCCATTCTGGCCTCGCGGCTGTTTTCTTCTGAGGCGACGGTCGATGCGTCCCTGGTGCCGGGTCTCGGCATCGAGGCGGAGATCGCATTCCGGTGCGATCGTGACCTACCGCCACGCGCGACCGACTACGCCGACGCCGAGCTTCGCCGGTCGGTCACTGCGCTGGTCGGCATCGAGATAGTCGATTCCCGATTCCGCGAAGGCACCGCTATTCCAGCCATCGAGCGCGCTGCCGACTTCATGTCCAATGGCGGATTTGTCGTCGGACAGGCGCGCGACGACTGGCGGGATATCGACCTCGCGGCGCTCGCGGTCAGCGTTGTGATAGGCGGCAAGACGGTAGTGGATCGCAAGGTTGGCGGCCATGCCAGCAAAGATCCATTTGCCCCGTTTATCGCGCTGGCCAACGCTCTCCGGCTGACGTCCGGCTTGCTTGCCGGCCAGATCGTCACGACCGGGACCTACATGGGCGTGGTCCATGCAAAATCCGGTGATCACGTCGAGGTGGTGTTCGACGGCTTTGGCCGCGCCGGCATCAGGTTTGGCTAGGCCTCCCTGTCGCGCTGACCACCGTCGTTGTCGTCCTCGTTATCGCGTTGGGCGACGCCGAACGCCTCGCGATCAGCACAACCCGCCGAACTTGCGCGAAAGATCGTTGACAACGGCGGTGATCGGATGCTGTCCGCAGTTTGTTTTCCGGCGCAAGGCAGACTCTGCTCGATAGCCGCGGTTTGGCAGGTTCTCCGCCAAGCCGAGCCTGGCGCGCGGCCTTCGCAAAACTCAGCGCGTGGCCGATTGAGTCCCGCGCTTGGCGGTGGCTATCGCCGTCCGCGAGGCTTCGCGCAGCAATATGTTGTCGGGACCTACAGCCACCAGGTCGAAACCCATGGCGATGAGTTCAGCAGCCCGTTCGCCGGTGGCTCCCATGACCATGGCCGCTTTGCCATGCACGCGGCAGCGCGCGACCACCTTTTCCATTGCGCTAATCACCGCGGGATGCTGCGCGTTCATCGGGCCGCCTTGCGTCAGCGCGATCGACAGGTCATAGGGACCGAGGAAGACGCCGCCGACTCCCTCGACGGCAAGGATATCATCCAGCGCCGCTACGGCGTTCGCGGTTTCGATCATCGGTATGGCTAGTGTGAGTCCGTTCGCCGTTTTCAATTGTTCGGCCGCCGGCAGGCCGTTCATGTTAAGCGCCAGTGCCGGGCCCCAGCTCCGTTCGCCGAGCGGCTGATACTTTGTATAAGCGACCAGTGCTCGCGCGTCGGCGACGCTGTTGATCATTGGCGCGATGATACCGGCGGCGCCGGCATCGAGCAGGCGAGAGGCCATCGCGTAGTCGCCGACCGGAATGCGGACGATGACCGGCACACCGCGGAGCGCCGCCTGGCCAATGCCGAGAGCCGCAGTCTTGAACTCGTAGTGTCCATGCTGCATGTCCAGCACGAGGCAGTCGAATGCCTCCTGTGCCATATGCCCGGCGACCAGCGGATCGGGAATGCTGAGCCAGCCGGTGACAAGGCCTGCTCCGTCGCGCAAGCGGGTGGGCAATGAATAGATGCTGGATGGCACGACGTATCTCCTGATTTCTTTTGGATATGTTGACTAGCGTGCTGTGGAACGCGCCAGCCTGACCTCGAGGCGCTGACTCGCGATACTCAGCGGCCAGCAGAGAACGAAGTAGATCGCGCCGACGAGACCGAAGATCAGAAACGGCCTGAACACTGCCGAATTAACGAGATGCCCGGCCTGAGTCAGCTCTACGCAACCGATCAATGCTGCCAGGGATGTGCTCTTGATGTGGTGGACGAGGAAACCGACAGTCGGCGGCGTGGCGATGCGGATCGCCTGAGGCAGGACGACGTCACGCATGCGCCAGAAATAGCTAAGGCCTAAGGCCTTTGCGGCCTCGACTTGACCGCGCGGCACCGACTGCAGCGAGCCACGCCAGATATCACCGAGGAAGGCACCGGCATTGACCCCCAGAGCTACGACCGAGGCCCAGAACGGATCGAGTCCGAAGCCAACCATATCGCTACCGAAAAAAACGACAAAGAGCTGGAGCAGCAGCGGCGTGCCCTGAATGACGCGGATGTAGACAACCGCGAGCGTGCGTACGACGCGGCTGTCGCCGACGCGGAGCAGCGCGACAATCAAGCCGATGATCGAGCCG
>DASZQY010000179.1:0-2541 GCA_035549395.1 Bauldia sp. | reverse complement strand
GTTCGGTATTGCCATCGCCGCTGCAGCGCCGCCGATCGGCGCAACGTTCTCGAGCAGCGACACAAGGTCGAGGTCGGCAGCGGCCTGGGCCACAATACCCTCGGGATCGCCGGCCAGTTTTGCCGCTACCAGGTCCGGCCGGCCCAGCGCCGCATCAGCCGCATCGACCGCGAAAACGTCGAGGCCTCGCACCAGCCGCACGGTCTTCGGTTTCGGCACGCCGTCGTAAAAGCCCTCGGGCGTCACCATGCGCGAGCTGCCGTCGACATAGAACACCCGCTCGGCGAGAAGTGCGCCAGATGCGAGGTCTACGAACTTTACGCCGTCGTCGTATCCGAGCAGCATGGTCCTGCGGTCGGGCAGGAAACGGACGAATTCGGCAGCGCTCTCGGCCGTGAAGGTCATGACGTTCTTGCCGGTCTGGTGGTCGAACAGCAGCGTCATGCCGTTCAGGCAGCTCTCGTAGAAATACCTGCCATCCTCGGAGAAGCCGACGTCCTGCGGCAGCCAGGGCTGCTGATGCGACACTATCCTCGCGCCGTTCGCGACCTTGTAAAGAATGAGATTGCCATTGAGATCGGCGGCCAGCAGTTGCGTGTCGTCAGGCGAAAACGCCATAGCCGCGATGCCCGTCATGGGAAGCCGGCGCAGGAGCTTGCCGCCGGGCAGGCTGTGGATTTCGACATGATTGTCGTTGCCGATGATGGACGTGGCGACGAACTTCGCGTTGCGCGCGATCGCGAGTGCATCGACGTCGCTGAGCCCCGGCACGTCGTACGCTTTCTCTGGCGCATCGACCGGGATGACCGTTGTGTGCTCTCCCTTCGTAACGACCTCGATTGCCGCATCCGCGCTGCGCGCTCTTGTCGGATAGTCGGGTGCCCACTTTAGTTTCGTGCTGCCGACGACCGTGCCAGTTACGGCGTCACTTACATTCACGACACCATCCTTGACCTCGACAACCTTCACGTGATCGGCAGCGGCAATGCCGGCAGGATCGACCGTCTCGCCGGTGGCCGTTGCCAGCAACGCATGGCCTTTATCGCCGGCCACGTAGGCAATCGATCCGTCCGTCGAGATATCGGTGACTGTGGCGGCGGTCGGCACCACGTAGGACGCGATCTGCTTGCCGTTTGCCAGGCTTTGGATGCCGATGCCGTTCGACCCGGCGTACAGCAATCCGGCGCCGTCCAGGCTGACCAGCGGATGGTAGAGCGCCGTATCGAGGCGCTTCACCTCGGTGCCCTTGGCGACATCCCATAGAATGGCGCCGTCCTGGTCCTCGTCGGCAGTATCGGCCGGAGTCACGAGCTGCGAGCCATCCGGTGCCAGAGCAAACCACAGATTTTTCATCGACGGGCCCGCGAAGCTCGCGACCTGCGCCTGCCTGGCATAGTCCCACGTGATGATTGGACCATCATACACCCCGACTAAGACCTTGCTTGTAGCCGGAAGAAACGCAGCGGCGGCGATGGTTCCAGGGGTGGCCGCCTCCTTGTCCGTAAGGCTCAGGTCGTCGGGCCGGAAACGCTCGACGTCGCCGGCGGTCGTGACCGCGACCAAATCGCCGCTGTCGGCGTCGAATCCTAGGGCGACATATCCAAACAGGTCCTCCTCGTGGGCCGCCGTCTCGCCGCTCTTCATGTCGAGGACACGCAGGTGGCCGTCGTCGTCACCTGCGGCGACGTAGCGCCCGTCGATCGAATAGGCGACCGCGTTGACCGAGCCTTCGGTGCCTGGAATGACCGTCACCCGCTCCCCGGTCGCAATACGGAAGACGCTGGCGGGGCCACCATCAGTGCCGGCGACAAAATACTGTCCGTCAGCGGAAACGGCGATCGCCTCGATTTCGCTGCCGCCATTGCCGGTAAATGACCGCACGAGTTCGCCGGTGACTGTGTTCCACAGCGTGATGCTGCCGCCATAAGCGGCACCCCACAGGAGAAACCGGCCATCGGGAGTGTAAGCTCCGGTCTGCCCGCCCGACGGAAAGTGCTGGAGGTGCACCTCCACCGCCGGCGGCTTCTGTGGCGCCACCTCGGCGGCGGCCGGGCTCGCCACTGCCAGCCCCACCGCGATCAGCAGCGTCCCGCGCAGTACTCGCCCCATCGTTTCCCCCTGCAGGCTCTGCGTCTGTGACAACCATGCCGTGCGGGTCTGCGCTCGTAAAGCTCCCTACCGCCCCGGCAACGAGGTATCATTGGCTAACTTGGGAGATCGCCACCATGCGAGTTACGATTCCACGCACCGCCGTTGCCGGCACCATCGCTGTTGCCGCATGCCTGTTGGCCGCCAGCGCAGGAGCGGCGAGTTTCAATTGTGCCAAGGCCCAGACCACCGACGAAAAGGCGATCTGCCACAACCCCGCCCTCTCCGATCTCGATACCCAGATGGCAACGCTGTACGCCGTCCGGATGAAGGTTCCGATGTTGATGGGCGCGCGCGGGGACGCCGGCGACGAGCAGAGTCAATGGCTGCAGTCGCGCCACGCATGTGGCGCCAGCGTCGCGTGTCTGACCGGCAGCTATAAGGGGCGCATCT
>DASZQY010000178.1:0-1999 GCA_035549395.1 Bauldia sp. | reverse complement strand
CTGTCCTTCGATACGCAAGCGGCGCGGCGATACGCCGACCTCGCCGTCAAGGCGCGCAAGGCCGGCAAGGGTTTCCCCACGCCCGACGGCTACATCGCCGCGATCGCCGCCGCGCACGGCTTCGCCGTGGCGTCGCGCGATACCGCCGCGTTCACGGCCGCCGGCCTGACGGTCATCGATCCCTGGACCGCCGACGGCTGACCTGCAGCCGACGAAGTTGCTTCCGTTGCAGAACAATCCGGCTCATCTGCGCCGGATGGGAGTCGTCCGCAACGTCCGCTCACGCGCCGTCGATCTTATGCTATAGAGCCGTTGCGCCGTGGTGGTGGTGGAAGGCGCGACCGTCAGATCCTTGTCTCACGGAGGCCACCACCATGATTGTTCTCAGCGTCCTCGGCAGCATCGCCGCCATTGGCGTCATCTGCTGTCTCTTGTTCTACCTCGCGGTCTACGCCCTTCCTCTATTCGCAGGGGTCACGGCAGGCGTCTGGGCGTACGGCACAGGCGCCGGCTGGCTCGGCGGAATCGCCGTTGGAGCGGTCGCCGGCCTCGCAACCCTTCTCGCTGGTCACGTCCTGCTCGCTTTGGTCAGGCCGCTCTGGCTGCGGCTCGTGATTGCCGCCGCTTTCGTCGCACCGGCCGCCATCGCCGGCTATCACGCGACACATGGCATCGTGAAGCACACGATGCCCTCGGAAACCTGGCAGGTCGTCTTCTCACTGGCCGGAGCCGTCGTCGTTGGCATTACCGCCTTCGCGCGGCTCGCGACGCTGGCCCCGCCCGGCCGGACAGAGCGTGGCGCGCGCCTGAGACTGTTTCGGCGGTTCAGGCATAATGAGATCACGCCGCCTGTGCGCTTCTCCTCGCCTATTGGCAATTCGGGGGGATGAGTGCTGGGTCGCGCTGACCCATCGGTCGTGGTCTACGTTGGAACGCGGGGGTGGCGCGCGACGAACCTCCACGCCCGCGAGGGCAGCGGGCTGGTCGAACGCCTGTCCCTGCTCATCGGGAGCATTGATGCGGCCGGTCGCCTCGACGCGGGATGAGCGCCGTACGCCGACGCCGCCGTCCCTCTCGGTTGCACGATGGCGGCGCCAGGTTCTCCTTGATCCTCTTTTTCTGATCGAGCGCTCCAAGCGGCCTCTTTGATGGGCTGATCTGGCCGCAGGCCGGCTTCGCCTCGATCGCCTATGCCGCAATGGCGCCGGTCGACTTTCTTCCCCTGGGCTACGCCCATTCCTCGCGAAACAAGAAAGTCTCCTGGCTGCCATCCTCCGCTGCGCTCCGGCCTGCAGGCAGGTGCGGCGTCGATCGCCTGCGGCCTGTCGATCACCATCGAGGCCGCAATAGTGCGGGCTCGAAGCAGACATCAAGGAGAACCCACCATGGCGACCATCGGCACCTTCAAGAAGTCCGGCAACGAGTTCGTCGGCCAGATCGTCACCCTCAGCGTCCAGGCCAAGAACGTGCGCATCGTTCCCGAAGCCAACCGCTCCGGCGAGAACGCCCCCAGCCACCGCGTCTTCGCGGGCCGCGTCGAGATCGGCGCCGGCTGGGCCAAGCGCTCCAACGAGGGTCGCGACTACCTGGGCCTCAAGCTCGACGATCCGAGCTTCACCGCCCCGATCTACGCCAACCTCTTCGACGACGAGGACGGCGACGGTTACAGCCTGATCTGGTCCCGCCCGAACCGCCGCAACGGCGAATGAGGCGCGACCCCAGCCCCCGCCCGGAACGCCCGGGCGGGGCCTGGCCCGCCGGCTGCGGCCGGCACGGCAGGGCGACCGAATCGGTTCGGCGTGATTCGCCCAACTTCCCGTCTTTGGCGGCCGTTTTCCCTCGCCTCGCCGGCCAAGAACGACTATTTTAGTCGTAGTTCTGGCACGCTCGATCGGCCCGGTGGGAGGTGATCATGCATGATCACCGCCCGACAATCGCGGGCCGCTCGCGCGCTGCTGGGATGGACGCAGGAGACGCTCGCCGACAAGGCCCTGGTATC
>DASZQY010000177.1:0-6780 GCA_035549395.1 Bauldia sp. | reverse complement strand
CGAGCCGTTGGTCAGGCCCTTGGCGCAGGTGATGAGGTCGGGCTTCACGCCGAAATACTCGGTCGCGAACGAGGCGCCGAGGCGGCCGAAGCCGGTGATGACCTCGTCGAAGATCAGCAGGATGCCGTGCTTGGTGCAGATCTCGCGCAGCTTCTGCAGGTAGCCCTGCGGCGGCACCAGCACGCCGGTCGAGCAGGCGACCGGCTCGACGATGACCGCGGCGATGTTGCTGGCGTCGTGCAGCGCCACCAGCTTCTCCAGCTCGTCGGCCAGGTGCACGCCCCAGGTCGGCATGCCCTTGGAATACGCCATCTCCTTGGCGTTGTAGGTGTGCGGCAGGTGGTCGACGCCGTTCAGCGCGTTGCCGAACCACTTGCGGTTATTGACCATGCCGCCGACCGAGATGCCGCCGAAGCCGACGCCGTGATAGCCGCGGTCGCGGCCGATCAGCTTCTGCCGCGTGCCCTGGCCGCGCGCCCGCTGATAGGCCAGCGCGATCTTCAGCGCCGTGTCCACGGACTCGGAACCGGAATTGGTGAAGAACACATGGTCGAGCCCGGCGGGGAGCAGCGCCGCCACGCGCGAGGCGAGCTCGAAGGACGACGGATGGCCCATGTTGAACGGCGGGGCGTAATCCATCTCGGCGATCTGGCGCGCGACCGCTTCGGAGATCTCCTTGCGGCCGTGGCCGCAATTCATGCACCAGAGGCCCGCCGAGGCGTCGAGCACCTTGCGGCCTTCGATGGTGGTGTAGTGCATGCCCTCGGCCTTCACGAACAGGCGCGGCTTCGACTTGAACTGCCGGTTCGAGGTGAACGGCATGAAGAAGGCTTCGAGATTGTTCGGGGTCGGCTTGAACTGCGTCGCCTCGAAAGTCTTCGAAGCCGCTGAAGACGTGGCCATGGCTGGGGATTCCCGCTCCGGTTTCGGATGGGGCGGCACACTATCACGTTCAAGAAAATCAACAAGTTGAATCGGTTCTGGGCAATTCTGGCCCCCTAAACCCTTGATTCCTGGCCCAATCGTTCAATATATTGAGCGCGCTAAACGGCGCAACTGAGCCCTCCCCGTCTTCGGGAGGGTTGGGAGGGGAACCCCAAACCCGGTGGAAACGGACAAGCAAGACGGCGGTTTCGACCTCGGCGCGCGCCTCAAGGCGCTGCGCGAATCCCACGACCTCTCGCAGCGCGAGCTGGCCAAGCGCGCGGGTGTCTCCAACGCCATCATCTCGATGATCGAGCAGAACCGCTCCTCGCCTTCGGTCGGCCTGCTGAAGAAGCTGCTCGACGGCTTCCCGATCTCGCTCGCCGAGTTCTTCGCCGCCGACCTGAAGCCGCGGCCGCAGATCTTCTTCGGCGGCAACGAACTGGTGGAGCTCGCCGGCGGCCCGGTCTCCTACCGCCAGGTCGGCCGCGACCTGACCGGCAAGGCGATGCAGATATTGCACGAGCATTACAAGCCGGGCTCCGACACCGGCGAGCAGATGCTGACCCACGACGCGGAGGAGGGCGGCGTCGTCATCCGCGGCAAGCTGGAAGTGACGGTGGGCGACCAGGTCCGCGTCCTGGGCCCGGGCGACGCCTACTATTTCGACAGCCGCACCCCGCACCGTTTCCGCAACGCCGGCAGCGAGGAATGCGAAGTGGTCTCGGTCAACACGCCGCCGAGTTTCTAGTGCACCGACCGCAAGGCGCTCAATCGAACCGTTCCAGCGGCTCGGCGCCGATCCCGACCCACGGATACCGCCGGCTCTGGTGATAGAACGAAAGAAACGGCGCCGGGAAATCCATGTCGGCGAAAGCGCCGACGGGGATCGCCGTCAGCCCGGGCTGCGCGTCGATCTTGTAGTGCACCGTCGTGCCGCATTCCGGGCAGAAGCTGTAGGTGACGCGGCTGCCGGCGTCGCTGATCCGCGTGTATTCCTTCGCCCGGCCCTCGATCGTCACGTCGTCGTCGCGGAACCGCGCATTGTTGCTGAAGGCGCTCCCCGTCCGCCGCTTGCAGGCGAGGCAGTGGCAGACCGAGACGCGGACCGGCTCGCCTTTGCAGATCGCCGCGAGCTGGCCGCAGGAGCATTCGGCGCGACGTGTGGTCATCAGGGTTCTCCGGACTTGTGGCGTCGAAACGATAGGGGTTTTGCGGCGGGACTCAACTGTTGTTCCTGTTTTGTTTCGGTGCTACAACCAACATTGGTGGAGGTCTTCAGGCGGGCAGGGAGGGGCCGATGGGCAAGGTCTGGAAGCGTGCGCGGGCGGCATTGTGCGGCGGGGCGGCTCTGTCGGTCTGGTCGATGGCGCCGGCCCAGGCGGACCGCGTGCCCGTGATCCAGGCCGAAGTCGGGAATTGGTCCATTCTCGGCTACAACGATGCCAACCCGATGTGCGGCGCCGTGATCAGCGACGGCACGAACTCGTTCATCTTCGACTACCTCCCCAGGGACGGATACGCGCTGAACTTGATGGACGATACCGGCCGTTGGCATCCGGTCGACGGACAGGCCTACGTCCTGAGCGCGACTCTCACGGGCAAGGTCCCGATCATGATGAGGGGCATCGGCTGGCAGAATCGCGTGGTGATGCTGTTGGGTCACGACGATAGCGCGCTCGGTCCGTTCCGCCGCGGCGGCACGCTCGCGTTCGAAACCGACGCGCAGCGGTTCGAGATCGATCTTGGGCGATCCGGCGAGGCTTTGTCGGCGCTGCGGGACTGTGTGAAGCAGATCTTCGGCAGCTGACGTCGTGACGTGATCCGTCGCGCTGGCTTCGTCCGGCCTATTGAAGGACCCGCAGCGAGCTGACCCGGGAGAAATCCCGGTCATGCGTGGCGAGCGCCGCCGCATTGATCGCGAGCGCGCTCGCAGCCTGCACGGCGTCGGCGAGCTTCAGGCGCAGGGTTGCACGCAGCCGCGCCGCGCCCTCGGCGATGTCGAGATCGAGCGGCACGACCTGCCACGATTGCAGAACCGAGCGATAGCGCCGGGCGAGCGCCTCGTCGCCGGCCTGCAGGGGGCCGGTCAGGACCTCGGCAATGGCGCTCGTCGTGACCGCGAAGCGCAGGTTGCCGGCGGCCTGCGCGTCGAACAGCGGTGCGAACCGCTTCGCCAGCTTCGGGTGCCCTTCCAGGACATAGATGATGGGCGCTGAATCGACGAGCACCAGCGCGTCGCGCTCGAGGACGCTGGGATCTATCGGCTCCATTCGCCGCGCAGCTTCCGGAGCGTTCGGCGGCTGCTCTTGCCCCAGAGGCCCCGGCCCGAACCGGCCAGCGGCGAGAGGGGCTGCTGCCGGGGGCCGGGCGCGTAAGCCTCGATCGGCATCAGCGCGGCGACCGGTTTCCCCCGCCTGGTGATGATGGTGGGCTCGCCGTTCTCGGCCGCCGCCAGCAGCTCCGGCAGCCGGTTCCGCGCGTCTTCGGCGCCCTTCCGGCGCGGCCTCGGCTTGTTCATCCGGCAACTGTACGGTGCTGTACGGTTGTCGTCAAAAACCATTTGGCGCTTGTGCTGGAACGAAAAATGAACTATAAGTCTGGAGTGGGCTGCGATTTGCCCACGGCCGCCCCGCCGCGCGGGGCCTTGCTTTCCGGCGCCCACAACATCGCGATGCGATGCGGCGCCGTTTTCCTCCCACCAAAGATCGAGGCCGACCGATGCAGGACTCCGTCCGCGCCGGCGATTCCGCCGAAGCGCCAGCTTGTACCCGGCTTTTACAGAACGAGGAATCGATGCCGACCCTCTCCGATGAGATGAAAGCGTTCATCGTCAAGCGCTTGGCCTGCTTTGACACCCCCTCCCAGGTGGCCGCGGCCGTAAAAGCGAACTTCGATATCGAGATCGCCCGCCAGCATGTGTACGCCTATGACCCGAACTCCTCGGAACGGATCTCGCCGCGCTGGCGCGAGCTCCATGCGGCGACTCGCGCGGCGTTCCTGCGCGACGCCGCCGAGATCGGCATCGCGCACAGGACCGTGCGCCTGCGGATGCTCGACCGGATGACGCGCAACGCCGAGGCGCACAACTATTTCGCTCTGGCCGCCGCGTTGATGGAGCAGGCGGCGAGGGAGTGCGGCGGCTTCTACGAGAGCCGGAAGGGTTCCGAGCCGAGGCCTCCGGCAATCACAGCCGCAGCGCTCACGGCCCCGGCAATCACGGCCCCGGCAATCACGGCCCCAGCGGTTACAGCCCCAGCGCTCACAGCCCTGGCAATCACAGGCCCAGCGCCGTCAGCCCCGGAAAATCCTGCGGCCGCGGTCCCTGCGGCCAGGTGAACTTGCGCTCGCCGGCCTTGATCGGCACGTCGTTGATGCTGGCCTCGCGGCGGCGCATCAGCCCGTTCGCGTCGAACTCCCATTGCTCGTTGCCATGGGCGCGGAACCAGTTGCCGGAATCGTCGCGGTACTCATAGGCGAAGCGCACGGCGATGCGGTTCTCGTGGAACGCCCAGACCTCCTTGATCAGCCGGTAGTCGAGCTCGCGCGTCCATTTGCGCGTGAGGAACGCCACGATCGCCGCGCGGCCCTGGAAGAACTCGGCGCGGTTGCGCCAGCGGCTGTCTTCGGTATAGGCGAGCGAGACCTTGACCGGGTCCTGGCTGTTCCAGGCGTCCTCGGCCTTGCGCGCCTTCTCGGCGGCGGTCGCGGCGGTGAAGGGCGGGAGCGGCGGGCGTGGTTCGCTCATGACGGTCTCGCGCTGTTGCGGTATGACTGCGCGGAGTGAACCGCTTCCGCCGGAAAACCGCAATGCTCACCGACGCGCTCATCGCGGCCTATCGCGCCACCGACTTCGTCCTGTTCGACACCGGCGACGGCGAGGTCGTCGTCAATGTCGGCCGGCGCAGCGCCGGCTTCGACCGCGTGCTGGCGGCGCGGCGCGCCGCGACCGCGGTCATCGTCACCGCCTACAATCCGCGCAGCGTCGTGCTGCCGGAGGCGGAGAACCGCACGCGCCACGCCGCACTGACCGCGCTGCTCGATCGGCGCGGCTACGACTACGCGCTGGGGGAGGGGCGGGACCCGGCCGGCCATTGGAAGGCCGAGCTCGAATGCGTGGTGTTCGGCATCCCGGTCGAGGCCGGGCTCGATCTCGCCCGCGCCTTCGACCAGAACGCCATCGTCTTCGTCCGGCGCGGCGAAGCGCCCGAGCTGGTCTACCCGGATCTGGGCTAGCGCCGAGGCTCAGGCTCAGGCCGGCTCAGGCTCAGGCTCAGGCCGCGATCGGCGCCGCCGACTTGCGGGTCGGGCGCGGCGCGTCGGCGCCTTCCATCATCGCCCCGGCCAGGGCCGCATAGGCGGTCCCCCAGGCGTCGGCCAGCTCCTTGGTCCAGCCGCTGCCGAGGCCGATCTCCAGGGTCCACAGCAGCGCCGCGCCGACCACGGCATAGTGCCGCTTCTGCACGCCGTAATCGTGGTTATGGCGGCGGCCCAGCTCCTTCACGGTGGGCAGCATGGTTTCCATCTTGTCGAGGCCGGCGACCACCATGGCGATGGCGATCATCAGCTTCTGCTTCTGCTCGGTCATGTCGGAGCGGAACATCAGGCGCAAGGACGGGTCGAGCTCGAACAGCCGGCAATAGAACAGCTCGGCGGCCTGCTCCTTCAGCGGGGCGATCTTGGCGAAGCTGGTTTTCACCAATTCGATCTGGCGGGGCGTCATGGCGTCTCCAAAGAACGGCATTTCGGGTGCTGCATAGGCGCGCCGCACCCGTCTGGCGTTCAAGTTACGGGACTGGGCGGGACGTTGCAGTGATCCCGGTCACAGGCCCCGCGCGCGGGCGGCCGGAACGTGCCATTCGTCACGGCGGGGAGGTTGGTTACGCCAGGCCGCCATGCACCCGGAGCATCGAATCGGGTCACGCCAGGGTGATTGGCCACGGCGCAAGAGACGCCTATCTTCGCCGCATGGCCAAGCAAGACAACCGCAAGAAGCCCGTTCCCTGGCAGCCCTGGCGCGAGCGCAACGGGCAGTTCTCCTGGTTCCGCGCCGCCGTGCTGGCGGCGCTCTGCCTGCCGGGCATCGCCACCGTCCTCCAGTATTATGCCGGCTACTTCCCGGTGCGGCCGCTGACCGAGATCATCCACGCGACCGGGCTGTGGACCATCCGGCTGCTGATGATCGCGCTGGCCATCACGCCGCTGCGCCAGGCGCTGCGCTGGCCGCGGCTGGTCGTGGTGCGGCGCATGGTCGGCGTCGCCGCTTTCGCCTACGCCGCCGTGCACATCGCCTTCTATGCCGCCGACAACATGTTCGACCTCGGCCGGGTGGCGAGCGAGATCGCGCTGCGCATCTATCTCACCATCGGCTTCGCGGCGCTCCTGATCCTGGGCGCGCTGGCCCTGACCTCGACCGACGCCGCGCTGCGGCGCAGGGGCGGCCCGGCCTGGATCCGCCTGCACCGCTGGGTCTATCTCGCCGGCGTGCTGGCGACGGTCCACTATTTCATGCAGTCGAAGCTGGCGGTGGGCGAGCCGCTGGTGGTGGCCGGGCTCTTCGTCTGGATGATGCTCTATCGCCTGGTGCTCTGGACCGCGGGCAGCGAGCGGGCGGGTGCGTTCCCGACGGTCGCCGGGCTCGGCGCGCTGGCGGGAATCGCGACCGGCCTCGGCGAGGCGGCCTATTACCACCTCGTCGCCCACGCGCCCTTCCTGCGGGTGCTGGCGGCGGACTTCCACTGGCGCTCCGGCATCCGCCCGGCCTGGGTGGTGCTCGGCATCATGACGGCGGTGGTGCTGGCGACCGCCTTCCGCCAGTGGCGCCGCACCCGCCAGGCGGCCCTCGCCTCGGCGTGA
>DASZQY010000176.1:0-2464 GCA_035549395.1 Bauldia sp. | reverse complement strand
CCGTCTCCACCATTTCCGCCCGCTGTCTTGCCCAGCCGGGCCTGAATGGCGGCTGAATGGTGCGAAATTCCGGCGAAGAACGCGATGACTGCGTATTCATCGCCAATGCGAGCCTGCCAGCCGCTTTCTTGGCTTGGCAAGGCGCCGATTCCCCTGCAAAAAGCAGCCCGCGCCGGTGTAGGACCGCCGTCGCCAAGCGGCCGGGGAATCCCAAGAACCCGGTCTTAACGACAAAAATCCTACATTAAGGGCGAACCGGAGAAGCCTTTCGCATGACCAGCCGGATCATTGCCGTCGAGCCGTTCGACCTCATCGTCTTTGGCGGCGCCGGCGACCTTGCCTACCGCAAGCTGCTGCCGGCGATGTACCACCGGCACCGCGACGGCCAGCTGCCGACAGTGGCGCGCATCATCGGCGTATCGCGCCGCGGCATGAGCGACGAGGAATACCGCGCGGCGACCAAGAAGGCGCTGGAGGAATTCGTCGCCGCCGGCGACCGCGACGACCCTGCGGTGATGGAGACATTCCTGCACCGGCTGCATTTCGTGCCGGTCGACGCGACTTCAGAGGAAGGCTGGGCCGACCTCGGCAAGATTCTGGCGCCGGGCATCGACCGCGTGCGCGCCTTTTACCTCGCGGTGGCACCGGAGCTGTTCGGCACGATCTGCGAGAAGCTCGGCAGCCACGACCTGGTCACGCCCGAGACACGGGTGATCATCGAGAAGCCGATCGGCCACGACCTCGCCTCGGCCCGCGACGTCAACGACGCCGTCGGCAAGGTGTTCAACGAGAGCCAGATCTACCGCATCGACCATTACCTCGGCAAAGAGACGGTGCAGAACCTGATGGCGCTCCGCTTCGGCAACGCGCTGTTCGAGCCGCTGTGGAACGCGGCGCACATCGACCACGTCCAGATCAGCGTGGCGGAATCGATCGGCGTCGAGGGCCGCGGCGGCTATTACGATCACGCCGGCGCGCTGCGCGACATGATGCAGAACCACCTGATGCAGCTGCTCTGTCTCGTCGCCGCCGAGCCGCCGACGCACATGGACGCCGATTCGCTCCGCGACGAGAAGCTCAAGGTGCTGCGCGCGCTGAAGCCGATCGACGAGAGCAACGCAGCGCAGCTCATCGTGCGCGGCCAATACCGCGCTTCCGGCAACATGGCCGGCTATACGGCCGAGGTCGGCAATCCCCAATCGACGACCGAGACGTTCATCGCGCTCAAGGTCGAGATCAGCAACTGGCGCTGGGCGAACGTGCCGTTCTACGTGCGCACCGGCAAGCGGCTGCCGATCCGGCAATCGGAAATCGTGGTGACATTCCGCAAGATCCCGCACTCGATCTTCGACGCCAGCGCCGGCTCGATCGAGGAGAACCGGCTGGTGCTGCGCATCCAGCCGGACGAAGGCGTGAAGCTATGGCTGATGATCAAGGACCCCGGCCCCGGCGGCATGCGGCTGCGCTATGTGCCGCTGGACATGAGCTTCGCCGAAGCCTTCGGCGTGCGCGCGCCGGACGCCTACGAACGGCTGATCCTCGATGTCATCCGCGGCAACCAGACGCTGTTCATGCGCCGCGACGAGGTCGAGGCGGCGTGGTCGTGGATCGATCCGATCGCCGAAGCCTGGGAGAGGTCGCGCGAGGCGCCGAAGCCCTACCCGGCCGGCACGTGGGGCCCGACGGCTTCGATCGCGCTCATCGAGCGCGACGGCCGGACCTGGCACGACGACACGGACTAACCCGCGGGTGCCCGCAATCGCAGCACGCCGCGGCGCTTCTTTCAGCGGCGGCGAGCGTCGCAAAGTTGTCGTCTTGCGCGTAGAAATGAAGGCGTCCTGACTCAGTTCAATGGAAGCGGAGACGCGGCGGCCCGGCGACGGACTGCCGCCGAAGGAGAAGACCCATGGCCATGCACGCGCGCCTCGGCGAGGTGACCGAACGGATACGCCGCCGCAGCCAACCGACACGCTCGGCGTATCTCGAGCGCCTGCAATCGGCGGCGGAGCATCGCGTGAGGCGCGGCCACCTCTCCTGCTCCAACCTGGCGCATGGTTTCGCCGCCTGCGCTCCCGGCGACAAGGCGACGTTGCGCGCCGCGAACGCGCCGAACCTCGGCATCATCACCGCGTACAACGACGTGCTCTCGGCGCACCAGCCCTACGAGCGCTATCCCGAGCTGATCCGCGAGGCGGCACGCAAGGCGGGCGCGACGGCGCAGGTGGCCGGCGGCGTGCCGGCCATGTGCGACGGCGTCACGCAAGGGCAGCCGGGCATGGAGCTGTCGCTGTTTTCCCGCGACGCGATCGCCATGGCCGCCGGCGTCGGCCTGTCGCACGACATGTTCGACGCGGCAGTTTTTCTCGGCATCTGCGACAAGATCGTCCCCGGCCTTCTGATCGCGGCGCTGACCTTCGGCCACATCCCGGCGGTGTTCATTCCGGCCGGGCCGATGCCTTCCGGC
>DASZQY010000175.1:0-1607 GCA_035549395.1 Bauldia sp. | reverse complement strand
CAGCAGGCGCGCGGGCAGGCTGATCTTGCCGGTCCACGAGTCCGACAGCGACGCCCAGATGCCGTCGTTGATGTAGATGCGGCGGCCTTTGCGCAGCAGAACCCGCACGATCACCGACAGCGAGCGCGCGACGATCACCCTGCCCGGCTCCGCCGTCAGCGGCAGATCGGCCAGCCCCCACTCCTCGATCTCGCGGTTGATGTCGGCGATGAGGCCGGCGGTGTCAGGCGGGGCGAGGCCATGGCTGGGATCACCGCCGTAGGCGGCGGGGAAGCCGCCACCGATGTCCAGCGCGGCGACCGGCACATCGACGCGGCTTCGCACCCACGCGGCGGTGGCCAGCGCGCGCTCGTAGGTGCCGGTGTCCTCGACCTGGCTGCCGACATGGAAGCAGAGGCCGACCCTGAAGCCCATGTGGCCAATGCGCTTCGCCAGTTCGACGGCATGGGCCGGTGCGGCACCGAATTTCTTGGACAGCTCGTAGGCCGCCGAGCCCTTGGCCGCCAGGCGCACGAACAGCGTCAGCTCCTCCGGGTCGAGATCGAGGCCGCGCACGATACGCACGATCTTGGCGATCTCATCCTCGTGGTCGAGCGCCATCGTGCGGATGCGATACTGCTCGAGCGCGAGGCGAATGTCGGACTGCGCCTTGACCGGATGCATGTAGAGCATCTCGGCCCTGGGTGCGACGGCCTTCACGGCCGCGAATTCGCCCGGCGAGGCGACATCGAAGGCAGTGACGCCGGCTTCGGCCAGCGTCTCGAGGATCATGGGCTCGCCATTGGTCTTTACCGCATAGGCGGTGCGGCCGGGGAACGCCGTCAGGAAAGTGCGGGCATCGGCGGCCAGCACCTTCGGCCGGAAGCAATAGACCGGCACGTCGGGGCGAAGGGCGAGCGCGGCTTCGCGGGCAGTCTCGAAACGCTCCATGGCGATATCGCGGGCCCCTTGGTTCGCAGAGCGACGGTTGCGGGAGACTCAGCCTTCAGCGAGGGACGCTAACAGGCGCCCGATGACGGCAAAAGGACGGCGCTACCAGGTGGCTGGGCGGCCATCGCGGAAGAAGCCGCCGGTCGTGGCGTCGGCGAGTTCCGCCGCCCAGACCACCGAGCGCGCGCCCTGTTCCACCGGACGCGACGCCGAGCTGCCGCCCATGCGCGTGCGCACCCAGCCGGGGCAGACCGCATTGACGCGGATATGACGGGAGGCGAGATCGCGGGCGAGCACGTGGGTGAGCGCCACCAGCGCCGCCTTGGAGACACGGTAGGCGGACGACGGCCAGCCCTTCGCCTCATGATTGCCGGCGGCGACGCCGGCGATGAATTCGTCGACCAGCGCGACCAGCATGTCGCGAGTGAGCCTGGGGTCGCGGAAGCGCGCCTGAATCGCCTTCGAATAGGCATGCAGCTCGCCCATCCCGCTCGACACGAAAACGATATTTCCGCCATCGGCGACGAGCGGGAGCAGCCCCTCCGTGACGTGCAGCGCGCCGAGGAAATTGACGTCGAGGGTCGTGCGGACGACATCGCTGTCGAAGCCGTGCATCGAGATGCCGGCGTTGTTGACCAGCACGTCGAGACGACGCTTGTCGTTGCGCAACGCCCCAG
>DASZQY010000174.1:0-12528 GCA_035549395.1 Bauldia sp. | reverse complement strand
CGAGCCTCCCTTTCAGCACACCACCCACCTTGGCGAAATCCATGCGGCCGGCGTAACGCTGGCGAAGCAGCGCCATCACCTTGCCCATGTCCTTGATCGAGGCGGCGCCGCTCTCGCGGATGGCATCGTCGATGGCCGCGGCGACGTCCGCCTCCTCCATCTGCTTCGGCATGAACGACTGGATGACGGCAATCTCGGCGCGCTCACCGGCTGCAAGCTCGGGGCGGCCGCCCTTGTCGTACATCTCGGCCGACTCCTGACGCTGCTTGATAAGCTTCTGGAAGAGCGAGAGCAGCGCATCCTCGGACAATTCGCCCTTGCCGGTGCCGCGCGCCTCGATATCGGCGTTCTTGACCGACGAGGTGACCATGCGCAGCGCGGAAAGCAGCGGCTTATCCTGCGCCCTCAGCGCGTCTCTGGTAGCCTCGGCAAGCTTGTCGCGGATCATGGTGGGGTCAACCTCCGAATGGCGGGCGGATATCCGGCGGCAGACGGCCGGAAAGGAGCGCCAGCGTGCGTTCATAGCCGACGGCGTAGTGGATGAGGAGCACGACGAGAAAGGCAAGCGCAAGGCGGCTGTGGCCGGCGGCCGCGAGCAACCCGACCGCAAGGCCAAAGAAGACGACCTCGATCGCCAGGCGCACCTGCGGCGCGACAGCGACAACCGGGCGACCGCCATCGTTGGGCACGCGGAAGATACCCCACGCTGCCGCCATCACGACCGGCAGGCCGACGCCGGCAAGAATACGGAGCGGCCAGCCGTCCAGCGCAGCGAAACCCCAATAGCCAGCCGCGACGAGGCCGCAGATCTCCAGCACGAAACGGAGCACGAGGTTGGCGGCGAGGATCATCGCTATCCCTGCAGGAAGCCGGTGAGCGCCGCCGCCATCACCGCCGGCTGCTCGAGCGGCGACATGTGCCCGCACTCCGGGATGACCACCAGCGCGGCGCCGCGAATGAGCGCCGCCATCTCGCGCGAGTATTCGTTGGAGATGACGCGATCGGTATCGCCGGTGATGATGAGCGTCGGCACAGCGATATTCGGCAGATGCGGGCGCTGGTCGACCCGCCCCATGATCGCGATTTGCTGGCGCACGTAAGCCTCGGCCCCCACGTCCTCGCCCGCCTCGCGGGCGACGGCGGCGAGACGAACATCATTCTCATGAGCGGGATGGACGCTCGCGGCAAACGATTCGGCCCGCACGGCGGCATACTTGCCGCCGCGGGCGAGGGCAACGCGGCGCCGGCGATTCTCCGTGACCTCGGCCGCGTCCGTGCGCGCCTGGGTGTTGACGAGGACGAGACGGGCCACACGGGCCGGAGCGGTCCGCACGACTTCGAGCGCGACGTAGCCGCCCATCGAGTGACCGAGCAGGGCGAACCGCGGCGGGGCATCGGCGAGGATGCGCGCGGCCATGCCGGCCACCGTCTCGTCTTCGGTGGCTTTCGCCACGATCACCGGGCCAAGGCGCCACAAGGCCGGGAGAATTTCGGCGAAGATGCGGAGCGAGCCGGCGAGACCCGGGACAATGACGATCGGCAGCATGGCGGCGATGCTTTGACGGGCGAAAGGAGCGCCGCTATCTAGGCCCACCATGAGCGAGCAACAAGACGACATGCACGGCCAGGGCTGGAGCGAGGCGAGGCCGACGGCGCTGCTCGTGCTGGCCGACGGCACCATCGTCGAGGGCCACGGCATCGGCGCGGAGGGCCGCGCCGCCGGCGAAGTCGTGTTCAACACGGCGATGACGGGCTACGAGGAGATCCTGACCGACCCCTCCTATGCCGGACAGATCATCACCTTCACGTTCCCGCATATCGGCAATGTGGGGGTCAACGACGAGGACATCGAGACCGTCAACATGGCGGCCTCTTCCGGCGTGCGCGGCTGCGTCCTGAAGACGGACATCACGCAGCCCTCGAACTATCGCGCCGCGCGGACGCTCGATGCCTGGCTGAAGGCGCGCGGGATCGTGGGCATAGCCGGCGTCGACACGCGCGCGCTCACCACGGCGATCCGTGAGAAAGGCGCGCCGAACGCGGTCATCATCCACGACCGCGGCGGCAGCTTCGACCGCGCGGCGCTGATCGCCGAGGCCAAGGCGTGGCCGGGACTGGTCGGCATGGACCTGGCGAAGGAAGTCACCACCGGACAGACCTACACGTGGGACGAAACGTCGTGGCGGTGGAACGAGGGCTATGGCCGGCAGGCGGCGCCCAGGCACCGGGTTGTCGCCATCGACTATGGGATCAAGCGCAACATCCTGCGGCTGCTCGCCGACCACGGCTGCGCGGTGACGGTGCTGCCGGCCACGGCGACGACCGAAGACGTGCTCGCCCATAAGCCGGACGGCGTGTTTCTCTCCAACGGCCCGGGCGACCCGGCAGCGACAGGCGAGTACGCCGTGCCGACGATCAAGGGCATCATCGATGCCGGCGTGCCGACCTTCGGCATCTGTCTCGGACACCAGATGCTGGGGCTGGCGCTCGGCGGCAAGACCGTGAAGATGCACCAGGGCCATCACGGCGCGAACCACCCGGTGAAGGACCTGACCACCGGCAAGGTCGAGATCACGTCGATGAACCATGGCTTCGCGGTCGACACCGAGTCCCTGCCCGACAGCGTCGAGGAGACGCACGTCTCGCTGTTCGACGGCTCGAATTGCGGGCTAAGGGTGAAGGACAAGCCGGTGTTCAGCGTGCAGTACCACCCGGAAGCTTCGCCCGGCCCGCGCGACAGCCGCTATCTGTTCCAGCGGTTCATCGACCTGATGGACGGGAAGAAGTAGGCAGGGCGTGGGTCAGGTGGCGGTACCCACACACCCCTCCCCGAAACTGCTCACGCAGTTTCGACCCTCCCGCAAGGGGAGGGTTAATTCGCTGCAATGTTCGCGGAACAACTGAGAGGATAAACCCTCCCCTTGCGGGAGGGTCAAACCGCCGAAGGCGGTTTGGGGAGGGGTTGTTCGGCTGCAGCGAGGATGGCGTCGCAGACGCTGTCGAGATTGTGGCCGAGATCGAAGTTAGCTACGCGGACAATCTTGAACCGCTGCCCTTCCAGCCACCGCGTCCGACGTGCGTCAGCAATCATATTGCGAACGTAGCCGTGATGATCGCCATCGACCTCCACGACCAGCCGTCGTTCCAGGCAAACGAAATCCACGATGAATGGGCCGATCGGGAACTGCCGGCGGAACCGCAGACCTTTCAGCGCCCGGTTTCGCAGGCACAGCCAAAGCGCCAATTCGGAAGGCGTCATCGCTCGGCGCATGGCGCGCGCATGACTGCGCGCCCAGGCACCTACCACCCGATGGCTAACCGGAGGCTTTTTGTCACCCAACGCACACACCCCTGCCTGAAACTGCTCACGCAGTTTCGACCCTTCCGTAACGCGAGGGTTAGAAGCGCGAGCATGCCGCGTCCTTTTCGGGATGCAGGCGCGGCATAGCAGCAACTAACCTTCCCCTTGCGGGAGGGTCAAACCGCCGAAGGCGTTTGGGGAGGGGTTATGGCGTATCTTAATATTTGCACGCCACGATCGGGCCCATGTCTTTCTTCGTCTACATGCTGGGCTCGGCCGACGGCGACGGAGTGCGGACCTACGTCGGCTGGACGACGGAGCCGGAGCGCCGGCTGGCCGAGCACAACGGCGGCAGCGGAGCGCGCTCGACCCGCGGGCGGGTGTGGGCGATGATCCATCTCGAGCAGCTGGACTCAAAGCGGGCGGCGATGAGCCGTGAATGGCACCTGAAACGCGACCGGAGGCTGCGCCGGCGGCTGGCGCAAGCGTGGCGGAGCTCGGCGGCCGCCGACGAGGCGGCATAGGCGCTGCGGCGCGAGAGGACGGGACGTGAACGGCCACAGGCCCCGCGAGGCGACCATTCCCAAGGCGCGGCTGGACGCCATCACCGACGGCATTTTCGCCTTCGCCATGACGCTGCTGGTGCTGGATCTGCGCCTGCCGGACGGCTTCAACCCGGCGAGCGGCGGCGAGCTGGTGGCGGCGCTGCGCGACCTGCAGGGCCAGTATCTCGCCTACATCATCAGCTACTACGTGCTCGGCCTGCGCTGGCTGGCGCAGGTGAGCGAGCGCGGCGTACCGGAGATGGTCAGCGGCTCCTACGCGCGCTGGGTGCTGATCTATCTCTTCTTCATCACTTCGATCCCGTTCTCGACCATGGTGGTCGGCCGCTACGAGCCGCTGCCGGCGGCGACCTGGGTTTACGCCGCCAACATGATCCTCTCGGCGCTGTGCTCGGTTCGCCTCGCCTACCTGGCCGACGGCGAGCGCGACGCCGCCGGGCACCGCGACCGGCCGGAGCTGGCGACACTGATCGCATCGGCGCTGCTTTCGGTGGTGCTGAGCTTCATCGTCCCGGCGCACGCCATGTGGGCCTACCTGCTCAACATCTGGCCATACCTCGCCCGCTTCCGCCGGCGCCGCAAGGCAAGCGCCTAAGGCGCCGTCAGCCGCGGGCGCGCACCTCCTCGGTCAGCGTCCGGATGAGCGTCGCCAGCTCCTGGCCGCGAATCTGATCGAGCTTCTCGTGCAGCGCGGCGATCTCGATCTCGGCCTTCAGGTTCACTTCGTAATCGTGGGTGGCGACCAGACGGTCGCGGGCGGCGGCGCGGTTCTGCGACATGAGGATGATCGGCGCCTGAACCGAAGCGAGGGTCGACAGGCACAGGTTGAGCAGGATGTAGGGATAGGGATCGAAGGCGCCCGTCATGAGGATGACGCTGTTGAAGATCATCCAGCCGAACAGCACGACGGCGAAGCCGATGATAAACCCCCACGACCCGCCAACCGCGGCCACCTGATCGGCCAGGTGCTGGCCGAAGGTCGCGTTCTCCTCGACCTCGACATTGACGTTGCGCGACACCGCGAGGCGGCGCACGCAGCGCTCTATCACGGCGCGTTCATGCGGCTTGAGCTCGCCCTCGTCGATGGAGAGGAGCTGCTGGGCGAGCGCCGCAATAGTTTCCGGGTTGTGCATGGGATACTCCGCCAGGGGAACGAGTCGGGGCAAGTGTAACGCGGATCGGCGGCCGCCGGTTCTGCCCGTTGCTGGCGGCCCGCGACCCGCCGGGATAGGCTGGCGCCCGGGACGCGGCCAAGGCTGGAGGATTTGATGAAAAGCATCCGCATTGCCGTCGCTGCCGTGGTGGCCACCACGATCGGACTCGGCGCCGCGTGGGCGGCCGTCAACCACCATGGCACGAAGCTGACCTTCGCACCCGGCACGAAGACGACGGTGCAGGGCATGCACCTGAACACGACCGGCGGAAACGGCATCTCCGGCAGCTTCGACTGCTCGTGCCAGGGCAAAGGCACCTGCACGCTGACGACCAACAGCACCGGGGCGCTCTGCTACAAGGGCGCCGGCGCGACCTGCAACGGCAGTTGCACCATGACAACGCGCACCAATGGCCTGAGCGGCGTCCACCTCTCGCCGTACTAGCGGCGCGGACGCCGGCTAGACGTTGCTCGGAGTGAAGGTATCGCAGGAATCGATGGTGCCGCCGTTGTAGCCGCGCTTGAACCAACGGCTGCGCTGTTCCGACGTGCCGTGGTTGAAGCTTTCCGGCACGACGTAGCCCTGCTCGCGCTTCTGGATGGCGTCGTCGCCGACCTGGGCGGCGGCGTTCAGCGCCTCGTCGATGTCGCCGACGTCGAGGAAGCCACGCTTCTCCTCGTCGTGCGCCCACACCCCGGCGAAGCAATCGGCCTGGAGCTCGATGCGGATGGACATCTTGTTGGAATCCGCGTCGCTCATTTTTTCGCGCGCCGCATCGGCCTTGCCGAGAATGCCGAGCTGGTCCTGCACGGCGTGGCCGATCTCGTGGGCGACGACGTACGCCTGGGCGAAATCGCCGCTCGCCTGGAACTCGCTGGCCAGTTGCTGGAAGAAACCAAGGTCGAGATAGACCTTCTTGTCGAGCGGGCAATAGAACGGACCGGTGGCCTCGCTGGCGCCGCCGCAGGCCGAGCCGGTCGAATCACTGAACAGCACGAGCGTCGGCGGCGTGTAGCGCTTGCCCATCTGGGTGAAGACATTGGTCCACGTGTCCTCGGTGTCGGCGAGCACGGTGGCGATGAACTGGGCACTCTGATCGGTGGGCGTGCCGACCTTGCCATAGGTGCCGCCGTCGCCGCCGGTGTCGTCGCCGGTGCTGAGCGGCGTGCCGTTCTCGACGCTCGACAGAAGATCGAGCGGATTGACGTGCAGGACGAGACCGAGAACGACAATCACCGCAATGGCGCCGAGGCTGAGACCGCCCCCGCCGAAGCCGCCGCCACGGAAACCACCGCCGCCGAGGCCGCCCATACCGCCGCCCATGCCGCGGCGGTCTTCTATGTTGCCGCTTTCGCGGCGGCCCTGCCATTCCATGCGACGCGCCTCCAGCAGCCCCCTGCCGGATATACGCAACACCTATCGGCGTGGCGAGGCAATGAACAGGCTCACCATGCGAGCGGCGGCGGAACAAAACGCACCTTGTGCGCTTCACAAGACGCACCATGTGCGCTACACGAATCGTCGGCAGTGTCTGGAGATGTATTGATTCACAGACACTTGCCCAGCCAGCCGTCTCACTTTTCCACAGGCATCGCCGTCAGCAATGGGCTCCCGCGTACTTCTCGACCTGATGGGTGGCGTCGCCCTGATGCTGTGGGGCCTGCACATGGTGCAGAGCGGCATCCTGCGCGCCTTCGGCGCGGATCTGCGGCATTTCCTCGGGCGCGCGCTGAGCAATCGCTTCTCGGCGCTCGCCGCCGGATTCGCCCTGACGGGAATCCTGCAATCGAGCACGGCGACCGGGCTGATGACGGCATCCTTCGCCGCGCAGGGCCTGGTGGCGCTCGTGCCGGCGCTGGCGATCATGCTCGGCGCCAACATCGGCACGACCCTCATCGTCCAGGTGCTGGCCTTCGACGTCGCCGCTCTGGCGCCGCTGCTGTTTGCCGGCGGACTGATCGCCTTCCGCCTCGGCGCCGGGTCGCGCATCAAGGACATCGGCCGCATCGCGATCGGCTTCGGGCTCGTCCTGCTCGCGCTGCACACGGTGATCGACACGCTGGCGCCGGCGGAAAGCGCGCCGGCGGTCAAGGTGGTGCTCGACGCGATCACCGGCGACCCGGTGATGTGCGTGCTGGTGGCGGCGCTTTTCACCTGGGCGGCGCACTCCAGCGTAGCGGCCGTTCTGGTGGTGATGTCTCTCGCCTATTCGCAGTTCATCACGCCGGAGGCGGCGATCGCCATGGTGCTCGGCGCCAATCTCGGCAGCGCGGTCAACCCGCTGATCGAGGGCGTGAAGCGCGACGACCCGGCGAGCTACCGCCTGCCGGTCGGCAACCTGGTGAACCGGCTCGCGGGATTGATCGTCGTGCTGCCGTTCGTCGGGCCGCTGGCGCACCTGCTCTCGGGCTGGCTGCCCGACCCGGCGCGGATGACTGCGACGTTCCACATCGTCTTCAACGTCGCGACCAGCGCCGTCTTCCTGCCGCTGCTCGACCCGCTCGCCAGATTGATGGCGCGCCTCTTCCCGGAGAAGAAGCTGGCGGCCGACCCTGCCGCGCCGCGCTACCTCGACGACAGCGCGCTCGACACGCCGTCGCTGGCGCTGGCCGATGCCGCGCGCGAGGTGCTGCACATGGGCGACCTCGTGCAGGACATGCTGGAAAAGGTGATGGCGGCGCTGATGACCAACAACCGCGCGCTGGTGGCCGAAGCCTCGCGCACCGACGACGCCGTCGACAAGCTGGACGAGGCGATCAAGCTCTACGTCACCAAGCTCACGCGGCGCTCGCTGGACGAGCGCGAGGCGCGGCGCGCCATGGAGATCATATCCTTCTCAATCAACCTCGAAGCCGCCGGCGACATCATCGACAAGAACCTGACCGAGCTTGCGGCGAAAAAGATCAAGCGCAAGCTGCAGTTCTCGCCCGAAGGAGCAACCGAGATCGCCGCCTTCCACCGGCGCATCGTGGAATCGCTCCGCATCGGGCTCAGCGTCTTCATGTCGGGCGATGCGGTGGCGGCGAAGAAGCTGATCGCCGAGAAGGCGGAGCTGCGCAACGCCGAGCTTGCGGCGGCGGAGCATCACATCGAGCGGCTGCGCGAAGGGCGGCGGGAATCGATGGAGACGACCTCGCTTCACCTCGACGTGCTGCGCGACCTGAAGCGGGTGCACTCGCACATCGTCTCGGTGGCCTATCCGGCGCTGAACGGCGGCGAAACAAGCGCGGCGGCGGAACACATCCCCGCGTCGCTGGTCGAGCTCGGCGCACGGCCCGCCCGTCAATGACGCCGCATGAGTTCAAGGCGTGGCGCAAGGCGCTCGGCATGAAGCAGAAGGAGGCCGCCGAGCGGCTCGGCCTCAAGAAGCGCGTGATCCAGTACTACGAACGCGGGCACCGCGACGGCAAGAAAATCGAGGTGCCGAAGGCGGTGGAGCTGGCCTGCTATGCCCTTTCCGCGGGCGTGACAGAATTCGACGGCGCCAAGGCGCGCCGGACACGCCGGGGCTAGGCGCATTCCCTCATCAGCGCGCGGGCTTGTCCTCAGGCCGGCGTTTTCCGAAGACGGGCCGCGGCGCATCGGCGGACGGTGCGCGGGGCGGAACCGACGTCGGCGGCGGCGCAGGAACGGACGCGGCCGCCGCCGGGGGCGTCTGCGCCGGCTCGCCCTCGGCGTTCTGCCCGGCGATATAGCGGGCGATCATCTCATCAGCCGGATGGGCCGCCGCTTCGCCGCCGCGAGCGGCAAGCTGAGCACCATGCAGATCGGCGTAGGTTTCGGCACTGGCAGTGGCGATGAAACGGCGGCCATCGGCCAGAACGACGGCAAAGGACACGTCCTTGCCACGACCGGCGGCGAGCAGCCCGGCGGCGAGCCCCACCGGACCGACCGCCATGAAGCCGCGGGCGCTGAGCTTCAGCCCGGCCTTGACCTGACCGGCATGGTCGCTGGCAATCGCATCCATCTCGACCACGTCGCCGAGCGGAACGATGAGCATGGCGCCCGGGCGCGAAGGATCAGGCAGGTAAAAGGCCGAGGAATCCGCGCGCGCCTCGACGCCGCTGCCGAAATCGCCTTCCGTGATCGTGAGCGCGGGCATGGCCGACGCCTCCTCGGGCACGCGCCCAAGGTGATAGCGCGAGTCTGGGCATAAGCGAAGCAGGCACGCGCGGCGGACGCACGCTCCGCTGCGGGGGCGCTGGCGGCCCACTGGTCAACTTGTCGCACCCGCCCTAGAGTTCGGGCGACGTTCAAAGATCGGGGGTGGGCGGTGCGTGGGCTAATCGCTTTTTTGGCGCTCGCCGGGGGTGTCTGGGCGCAGGCAGCTGCCTCGCCGATTGGCGACCTCCAGCATGTGCTCGACAATGCCGGGTACAACGTCGGTGGCGAAACGGGAACATGGAACGACGCCACCGGGCAAGCGCTCAGCGATTTCGGAGCCCACTATCGCATCGACGTCCCGGCCGGGGCCGTTGACGACGCCGCGGCGGCCGGCATCCTGACGCGCGCGCAGGCGGCGATCGACGCGGACTACCAGACCTTTCCCAGCGGCAAATTGCCGGACGCCTTCTTCGTCGGGGTTGGCAGCCAGGTGTTGTCCAATCTCCACAACTGGGCAGACCGGGGCGTCAAGCTGGTCGACGGGAAAGCGACGTACTTTCCGATCAAGCGCTTCTTCGAAACGACCGAGGATGATCTGGCGGCCTTCAAGGCCGAAGGCGTCTCCGTCATCCGGCTTCAGGTGAACGTGGATGGCGCGCTCTTCTGGAAGGAATGCGACTACCAATCCCAGAAGCCCTACGACGTTTCTAACACCTGCTACGACAACGCCTACAGGACGGCCAGCAAAGGGGGCTGGCAGCAGCAGACCGACGCCCTGCCGACGATGGCCGACAATCCCGTCATCCAGATGGCGGCCGAGTATGTCGCCCAGTACAATGCGGCCGGGTTTCACGTCATCGTCACGCCGAGCGATTTCTTCTGGGGCGGCAGTGCCAACTGGAACAGCGGAACTACCGACCCGCTGCTCCATGTCTATCTCGACAAGGACAAAGCCTTCCGGACGTTCTTCCCGCGTTGGGCGGCGGCGCTGGTCGCGGCTTTCCGCCAGCGCGGCATAACCAACTTCAGCCTGCAGTCGATCAACGAGCCGCGCTGGTGTTCGCAGGGCAAGCCCAGTGCGGCTAATCTGCAAACCTGGAAGGATCTCGAACGGGCTGAATTCGATGCCGCAAGACGGGTTGCGCCGCGCCTGTCTTTGGTGAGCAGCGCAATCTGCACATCAGCAAATCAGTACCTCTCCGACGGTCGCGACTACGGAGACATCAAGCTGTTGATGCCGATTCACGACGGCCTAGACGACGTGATTTACTCTCTTCATTACCGCGATCCCCGCCTGATAAGCGAAGCCGAGAAGAATTCGCTGAAACCCGGCGCCCTCGTCCGCTACCCCTATGTGCCGATGCCGGCCAGCATGGGGCTGGACTCCGGCACCCGCTATCGCATCGGCGTGTACAACAAGGAGAAGCCCAACGCGGCGCTTCTCGATCAAGAGTTCAGCGATCTCGAAGACTTTGCCAAGAGCAAGAACGTTCGTCTCATCGTGACGGAGTTCGACGTCGCGAAGCCGAACTTCGGAATCTCACCTGAAGATCGCTTCGCATTCGTGCGCGACGCCTTCGCAGCGGCCAAGACGCATGCCATTCCGATGATCTATTTCAGCATCGTCGACGCTCCCGGACTGTCGAGCTGCGTCCACTCGCAGAGCATTCCGGATCATCGCTTTGACCCGAACCTGATGCGCCTGATTGGCGTTGCCAACAGCGTGCCGGGCCAGGCGGCAGATGCGCCGCTCGTGCCGATCGAGGCGATCTGCGGGAAAGCCACGCAGACCCAGACGCTCGCAGTGGCGGGCGACAGCCATCCGGACAACGGATTCGTGCAGACGCTGTTCGACACGAGGATCGCCGGCCTTGGTGACAGCTTTCAACTCACGTTGCAGGGTTTCGCCGGCAAGAACAACGCTCCGCTAGGCCACGTGCAACTGCTGTTCCACGAGACGGTGACGGATCAGACCGCGGCCAGCGCCCGATCGAAGTGCGGCATCACCGCGGAGAAATGGGATGACGGCACCCAGCACCTCAAGATTCCGCTGGCGCTGAAAGGAACGACCTACACGATCTATGACGTAGCCTGCATTGCCTCCGTATATCCGAAAGCTTTCGGGCCGAAGGTAATGTTCGTGCTCAAGCACCTGCCCGACATGGCGAGCGACATGGCAGCGTCGGGAGCAATCGGCAGCGTGTCCGTCAGCGCGATGCGAGACTGGCTGCAGGCCGTCGCGGATGGCGATCTGACAATCGCCGCGTCGTCCGATGCGGCGCCGCGTTATGCCACGACAACGCGGGAGGAATTCGTGAACGGCGGGCCGGACGACTCCGCATTCAACAGCCTGTTCAAGACTACAACGGCCGATGTGGCCGAGTTCGGCTACAATGTGCAAGGCCGAGCCAACGGCAAGGCCTTCTTCCAGCTGGCCTTCATGTTGCAGGCGCCGCTGACAGCCGATCAGGCCAAGAAAGTCACGACTGCTTGCCAGGCCGATGTGGGTAGCTGGGACGACGGCACCCTTCATATGAGCGTCGACCTCGCCCAAGACGGCTCGACCTTTACGCTGGCGAAGCTCGATTGCCTAAAGGCGTATCTGCCAAAGGAGCAATTTGCGCAGATCAATCAGCTCGGAACCCAGTTCGCTCAAATCGCCCGTGACATGGTCGATTCGGGTGCGGTGGATGCCGTCGTGAACCACAACCTGCAGGCATTCATCCGAGCGGTAGCCGACGGCGATGTGGTGATTGCCGGGTCGCCATCGTGAGCACGTGACGCCAGCGGAAAGGGCGAAAACCAGCGATCGCGCCTGCCGCTGGCGGGAGAGCACCTGATCAGCCTCGATGGGCGACACGTCGTGCTGCTCGATCTGGCCGGGCTCAAGCGATACGTCGATCTGGCATGAGGATGGCACGGACGGCAGCGGCGCCGTTCGGGCGGCGTCGCCCGCTCAGCCGGCCGGTGGACGCATCGCGAAATTGACGAACTGATCCTCGGCCGCCTTGAGGTGCGCTGTGATCCCTGCGTAGCGCGGATCGGTTGTCGGTATCAGGCCGAGGGGCGCTTCCTGCGGTGCATCGCCGGGCGCGATGCGTTCAACGACGACGGCCGAGACAGCCGGCTTCCAGTAGAGCTTCTCATCGGACTGGGTGAGGACGACGCCGTACATGCGGGTATCCGGGAAGCGCATGCGGTGGAGCGTGACCAGACGGACCGCGCCCTTGGTCACCGTGACCAGATGGACGAGCCCGATCATGGGGCTCATGTGGACGATGCCCGCCTGCGAATGATCGACCGGCGTTCCCGCGGCGCCGACGAAGCGGTTCTTGTGCTGGAAGGCGAGCGCGTTGCCGACATCGGACCAGAAGATCGACATCAGCGTGCACACGCAGTTCATGTG
>DASZQY010000173.1:0-9759 GCA_035549395.1 Bauldia sp. | reverse complement strand
TTCGCCCGAGAACAGCTCCAGCGCTTCGACCGCATTGGTCAAACGGCCGCCGGGGTAGTCGATCGCTCCCGGCACTCTTGCTGGAAACAAGTATTATCGCGATTTCGGCGAACCGCAGGGGCTCGACGATCAGGTCGCCATCGCGCTCACGCGGGATCGCCGGCAGATCGGCAACGTCGCGTTCGGCCAGCACCGCGACGTCGGCCCGGTGACCGAGGACGTCGTCGCGGGCTTGCGCGTGCTGGCGCCGCATCTGCGCCGTGCTGTGCTGATCACCGGTATCCTGGAGGAAGAGCGAAAGACCAGGACGATGTTCGAGGCCGTGCTCAGCGCCATTCGTTCCGGCGTTGTCATCGTCGATCGCCGCGTGCGCATCGTATACGCCAACCCGGCGGCGCAGGCCGTCATCGACGCGGGCGATCCGTTGCGCAATATTCGCGGCAGGATCGAACTTCGCGGCGAGGTGGTCGCCGGCGCTCTCGAAACCGCCGTCCGTGCCGCAGCCGAAGGTGACGTTCCACTCGGCCGGCGCGGCATTGCCATCCCCGGTACCCGCACCGACGGCAGTCCGTTCGTCACGCACGTCCTGCCGCTCAGCGATCGCAACGTCCGCACCGGCATACCGGGCGAGGCCATTGCCGCGGTGTTCGTCACCGATCGCGACGACGATCCGCAACGCATCATCGATGCGGCGACGACGATCTACAGCCTGACACCCGCCGAAGCGCGCGTCTTCGAGCTGATTATCGAGGGCCATTCGAGCGCCGACATCATGAGGGAAATCCCCATTTCGACGAACACCCTCAAGACTCACACAAAACGGCTTTTTGAGAAGACGGGCCAGCATCGCCGGGCTGATCTCGTCCGACTCGCGGCGAAGTTGAGATAGAACGATCTCCCCCTCTACCCCGTTCGAACCACGAAAACCTTGAATCGGGGATCACCGGCCGCCCGGGGGGATTGCGGGACAGCCGCGCAGCGCGTCGTCTGGTCTGGAATGGTAGCGGAGGAGGGATTTGAACCCCCGACACACGGATTATGATTCCGCTGCTCTGACCAACTGAGCTACTCCGCCACGCCGGCGGATATAAGAAATCCGCCGAAAGGGTGTCAAGGAATACGCCGCGCTAAAGCGCCAATACGGCGAAATAGGCCGAGAAGCCCGGCCCGAAGGCGGCGAGCAGCTCGCGCCCGCTCCGCCCCGTCTCGATGGCTTTCTTGAGCACGAACATCGCCGTCACCGAAGACATGTTGCCATAGTCGCGCAGCGTCTCGCGCGACGGCCTCAGCACGTCGGGTGAAAGTTCGAGCACCTTGTCCGCGACATCCAGGATCTTGCCGCCGCCGGGGTGGAGCAGGTAGCCGCCGATGTCGCCGCGCGAGTAGCCGGCCCGTTCCAGGAAGCCGTCGAGTGCCGGCGCGAAACGCTCCTGCATCAGCGCTGGCAGCAGCGGCGACAGAACGATGCCGAAGCCGTCGTTCTTTATGTCCCAGCCCATGATGTGCTCGGTCTTGTTCCAGAAGTGGTCGCCGCTGGACAGGATGCGTGGATTGCCCGATGAGCGGTCGCCGCCGGTGTTACGCAGCACGACGGCCGCGGCGCCGTCGCCGAACAGCGCCAGCGAGACGAACATCGCCATCGACGGGTCGTTGATGCGCAGGCACAGGCTGCACAGGTCGACCGTCAGGAAGAGCACGTTGCCGTCGGGCATCGTGTCGGCGATGCGCGCGGCGCGGGCGAGGCCGGCTACTCCGCCGCCGCAGCCGATGCCGAAGATCGGCCAGCGTTCGGTCTGCGCCGAGAAGGGCAGGCGGTTCATCAGGCGCGCGTCGAGGCTGGGCACCGCCAGTCCCGTGATCGTATTGACGACGATCGCGTCGATCTCGTCGAGGCGGAGCCCGGCCTTGGCAACTGCCTCCACGGTCGCCCGCTCGAGCAGGTCGAGCGCCTGCTTCTGGAAGACGGCCGTGCGCTCCTCCCAGGTGTGCGGGCTCTCGTACCAGTCGGTCGGCTGGCAGAAGTAGCGCGTGCTGATGCCGGTGTTCATGTAGATCTGGTCGACGTGGGCGAATTGCGGATAGACCGCGCGGGCCCGCTGCCGCACCTCGTCCTGTTCTATGCGGTTATCCGGCAGGGCGGTCGCGATCGCCGCTATTTCGATGTCAAATGCCGAGGCGCGACCCAGTCGGTTCGCGGTCCGTTCGACCGTGTCCAGCATCACAGATTTCCCCACTAGCTTTGCCCCGGTCAGGGCATAATGACGGCGAAAGATGCATCCGTCACCCCACCGTCCTGTGAATGGGCGCCTTGACAGTGCGCTGCTGCTCGCGGCCCGGTCCCGATGACGTTCGGCTGGGCCTACGTTTTGCTCGCCCTGGTCGTGGTTCAGAGGCTGGCCGAAGTCGCCTACGACCGGCGCAACAGTCGTGCTCTGATGGCGCGCGGCGCGCGCGAATTCGGCGCCAATCACTATCCGGTGATGGTTGTCCTGCACACGGCCTGGCTCGCGGCGATGGCGGTTCTCACCGCTCCGAACCCGCCCATCCGCCCGTGGTGGCTTGCCCTGTTGGCGCTTTGCCAGGCCGGACGCGTCTGGTGCGTCGCGTCCCTTGGCCCATACTGGACGACGCGCATCGTCGTGCTCGAAGGATCCGAGCCGGTGACGCGCGGTCCGTATCGCTATTTGCGTCACCCTAACTACCTGATCGTCGCTTTCGAGGTCCCGGCGCTGCCGATGGCGCTGTCGCTGCCATGGGTGGCGGCCGTTTTCGGCGTCCTCAATCTGGCGCTGCTCGCGCATCGCATCCGCGTGGAAGACGCAGCGAGGGCGCCCCTTGCACACAATAGCGGCACCGCTGCCTAAGTCTTGAGCGGAGTGTCACGAAGGCGCAATCTTTACGCGCAGTGATTCGCCAAGGAGGGCAACGCATGACAGCGAAGACAGCGGCGATCGTGCTTGGAATAATTCTTGTGCTGTTCGGGTTGCTTGGCTTCATCAATACCCCTGAGCTCGGCGTGTTCGCTGCCAGCCCGGGCAATGACATCGTTCACATCGTCGCCGGCATCATCCTGCTTGCCGGCGCATTCACCAGTCTCGGCAGCGGCATGGCGCTCAAGATCATCGGCGTCATCTATGCCATTGTCGCCATCATCGGCTTCTTCATGGTCGGTGCCGACAACATGCTTCTCGGCTTCATCAGCATGAACGACGCCAACAAGTGGCTGCACGTGGTGATCGCCATTGTCATCCTCGCCGCCGGCTTCGGCCTGCGCGACGACGAGGCGATGGCGACGAAGATGTAGCGTTCGCGCAGCGCAAAGCCGTTCGACGCCGCGGAGGTCTCCTCCGCGGCGGTCTTCTTTTTCCGGCGCTACATTCCGGCGAGCAGACCGCCGTCGACGTAGAGCACCTGGCCGTTGACGAAGCTCGAGGCATCGGAGGCAAGGAAGATCGCGGCCCCCTTGAGTTCGTCGACGTTGCCCCAGCGGGCGGCCGGTGTGCGCTTGATTAGCCACGCATCGAACTCGGGATTCTCGAAGAGTGCCCGGTTCAGCTCGGTCTTGAAATAGCCCGGTCCTATGCCGTTGACGTTGAGACCGTGCGGCGCCCATTCGACGCACATCGCCTTGGTCAGCATCTTCACCGCGCCTTTCGCCGTCGTGTAGGGGGCGATGCTGGTCCGCGCGGCTTCGCTGGTCAGCGAGCAGGTGTTGACGATGCGGCCCTTGCTTCGCGTCAGCATGCGGCGCGCCACTGCGCGGCCGACGATGAACACCTGATCGAGGTCGCCTGTCATGATCTCGCGCCAGGCGGCCAACGGAAAATCGATCAGTGGCCCCCGCCGCTGGATGCCGGCATTGTTGAACAGGGCAGCGATCGGTCCGATGTCGCGCTCGATCCTGGCCACGGCGTCCTCGACTGCTTGCTCGTCGGTGACGTCGAAGGCGAAGGCGTGCGCCTTGTGTCCGCCCCGCGCCAGCCGCTCGCGCGTCTCTTCCAGCTCGTGCGGGTTGCGTGAGTTGAGCACGACCTCCGCGCCGGCGGCGGCCAGACCTTCGGCGATGGCATATCCCAGGCCCTTGCTCGACCCGGTGATGAGGGCGATGCGGCCGGACAGGTCAAACAGTTGCAGGCTCATTCGGTCATCCCGTCATGAAAAGGCTTGCCGCACGGCGGCCGGAGGGTAGGGTCGCGCCTCCGAATACACCATCGCCTGTGGAGCGACGAGCAATGGCCTACCAGCCCGCCGAAGAGCGTTACGAGACCATGCAATACCGGCGGACGGGCAGGAGCGGTCTGCAGCTTCCCCCGATCTCGCTTGGCCTCTGGCACAATTTCGGCCATGCCTCGCGCGCCGACACTGCCCGCGCCATGTGTCGGCGGGCCTTTGATCTCGGCATCACGCACTTCGATCTCGCCAACAACTATGGCCCGCCGCCAGGCTCGGCGGAGACCTTGTTCGGCGAGATTCTGCACGATGATTTCCGCCTCCATCGCGACGAGCTCGTCATCTCGACCAAGGCCGGCTACCGGATGTGGCCGGGACCGTACGGCGAATGGGGCAGCCGCAAATATCTCACCGCCAGCCTCGACCAGAGCCTGAAGCGGATGGGCCTCGACTACGTCGATATCTTCTATTCGCACCGCTTCGATCCCGATACGCCCCTGGAGGAGACAATGGGCGCGCTCGACGCAGCCGTGCGCGCCGGCAAGGCCCTCTACGTCGGCATCTCGTCCTATTCGGCGGAGCGAACGCATCAGGCGCAGGCCATTCTGAAGCGGCTTGGCACGCCGGCCGTCATCCACCAGCCCAGCTATTCGATCGTCAATCGCTGGACGGAGGAGGACCGTCTTCTCGATGCTCTCGAGGAAGAGGGCATGGGCTGCATCGCTTTCTCGCCGCTGGCGCAGGGGCTGCTTACCGACAAGTACCTCAAGGGCATTCCGTCCGAGAGCCGCGCCGGCCGCGGCGCCGACTCGTGGAAGGAAAGTTTCCTCAGCGAGCAGAACATGAAATGCGTGACGGCGCTGAACGAGCTGGCGAAGAAGCGCGGGCAGACGCTGGCGCAGATGGCGATCGCCTGGGTGCTGCGCGATCCGCGCATGACCTCGGCCCTGATCGGCGCTTCGCGTGTCGAGCAGATCGAGGATGCCGTGGCTGCGCTCGATGACCTGGCATTCCTCGATTCCGAGCTCGACGAAATCGATCGGCAGGCCGCCGACGCTGGCGTCAATATCTGGCGCCGCTCCAGCACGGCGTAGACCGCCGCCGCGGGATTGTCGCGTCGAGACCGGTCAGGCAGCTCCCGCCGCGGCCGGCACCATTTGCGGCTCGGGACGGCTCGCTTCCATGATCTCCCAGCCGCCTTCCCAGATCATCGAGATCGCGACCCACGCGATCAGCGCAAGCCCGAGATAGGAGATCCAGAAGAAGCGTTGGAGGAGCCGCGCGATCAGCGTCGCCGCGGCTCCCATGAGCCCCACCGAAAGCGCGAGGCCGAACACCAGCACGACGAGGTGTTCGCGCGCCGCCCCGGCCACGGCGAGCACGTTGTCCAGCGACATGGAAATGTCGGCGACCACGATCTGCAGGAAGGCGCGACGCAGAGTCTTCGGCGGGGCCTTGTCCTGCTCTGCCGACTGCTCATGGCGCGTATGGTGCGCCCAGATTTCGCGAGCCAGCTTCCACGCTACCCACAGCAGCAGAATGCCGCCGGCCAGCGTCAAGCCGATGACGGCGAGGAGCTGCGTGGCGAAAAGCGCGAAAAGGATACGCAGAATGGCGGCTGCACCGATGCCGAGGAGGATCGCCTTCCGGCGCATGTGCGCGTTTTCCAGCCCCGAGGCCGCCATCCCGACGACCACCGCGTTGTCCCCGGCCAGCACGAGATCGATGAAGACGACGGTGAAAAACGCGGTGAGCTCGGAATAGAGACCCGGCATTGCCGCAAATTCCTGGAAAGAGAGGGGGGCAGCGTCGCCTTACTTGGGCGTTGGCGCGTCCTTATCCAAGACCCCTTCGTTCTTGAGGTCGCTCCACAGCGAGGGCGGTATCTTCGCCTGCCACCACTCCAGGATCTGGTTCAACTCGCCGGCCGAACGCGGCCCCGGGATGATGCTGGCGACGACGTCGTTGCCGAGCGGGAATTGCAGTGCCGCCGCCGGCATGGGCACACCATGCGCCTTGCAGACTCTTTCGATCTGCTTCGCCCGCGCCACCACCTGGGCCGGCGCCGCGTCGTAGTCGAAGGTCGTGCCTCCGACCAGAATGCCTGAGTTGAAAGGGCCGCCGACGACGATGGACGCGCCGTGCTTCTTCACCGCCGGCAGCACGTCGTGAACCGGCCCCTGTTCCAGCAGCGTGTAGCGTCCGGCGAGCAGGAACACGTCCCACTTCCCGTGTTGCAGCGCCTCGCCGATCGGCTGGGCGTCGTTGACGCCGAGACCGATGCCCTTGATGTCGCCCGCGGCGCGGAGCTGGTCGAGGGCCTTGTAGCCGCCTTCCATCGCGGTCCGAAAATACTTGTATTGCGTCTCTTTCGAGCCGCCGTGCGACCATACGTCGAGGTCGTGGACGTAGAGGATGTCGATGCGGTCGAGTCCCAGGCGCTGCAGGCTGTCCTCGTACGAGCGCATCACGCCGTCGTAGCCATAGTCAAAGCGCGGCTCGAAGGGGAAGGGGTTGCGCCACTTGTCGCGCGCGTCCTGCGGATGTTTGCGTGGCGAAAGAACGCGGCCGACTTTGGTGGACAGCACCCAGTCCTTGCGGCTGCGCAGCTCGTCGCCCATTAGGTGCTCCGAACGGCCGTAGCCGTAGAACGGCGAGGTATCGAAATAGCGGATGCCGCTGTCATAGCCGTCGACCACGATCAGCCGCGCTGCGTCGTCGCCGACTGCTTGCATGTTGCCGGCAAGCGTGGCGCCGCCGAGCCCCAGCGTCGTGACGTTGAGCGACGTCGTGCCGACCTGCCGTGTTGTGAGCTTCATCTTCTCCTCCCGGTCCACTCTTTCTGATATAGGACGGCCGCCAGATTGAGTAGCCGGGGCACGCGATTGACAGCCGCAGCGGCGCCCCTCAGCTTGTCGCGCCGCGGCATTTTTGGGCAGGGGGACACGCTGCGCAGTAATCGTTCTCCGGCCGCGGCGATCATGGCGGTGTTCTTCCTGCAGGCGTTCGCCGGCAGCGGAGTCTTCGCCCGCCTGGCCGAGATCCAGACTGGCATGCACGCCTCAGCGGCTGCCCTTGGACTGGCGCTCCTTGGTGGCGACGTTGGTACGTTCCTGACGCTGCCGTACGCCGGCCGGCTCGTGGAAAACATTGGCACGCGCCGCGCGCTGCTCTACGGCGTCCCCGTGGTCGCCCTTTCCGGGGCGCTGTCCGCCCTGGCGTGGCATCCGGCGGTGTTCTTTGTCACCGCCATACTCGCGGGCGCGTCCTTCACGATCACGAACATCGCGATGAACGTCGAGGCCGACCGTGTCGAGGCCGCGACCGGCCGGCGCATCCTCAACCGCTGCCACGGCGTATGGAGTCTCGGGTTTGTTTCCGCGTCGCTTGTCGCCACCGGCGCAACGGCCCTGCACGTTTCCCCGTCGGTGCATCTCTTCGCCGTGCTGCCGGTCGCAATCATTGCCGCTATGCTCATCGTCGGACCGCTGGCCGAATCGCCGCCACGCCCCCAAAGCGGCGCGCCCGCGCGGCGTTTCGCGTTGCCCAGTCGCGCCACGCTGCTCCTCATCGCCTTCATGCTTTCCTCGATCTGGCTTGAGGCAGGCTCCCGCACGTGGTCGGTGATCTTCACCCGCGACGTCTTCCATCCCGCCGAATGGGTCGCCACCCTGACACTTCCGATCGCCATTGGCGGAGCCGTCGCCGGACGCCTTTTCGCCGATCGCTGGATTGAGCGTTTCGGCCCGGTTCGCGTTGCGGCGGTACTCTCCGCCGTCTCGTTCATCGGCCTCGTGCTGGTCGTGCTTGGGCTCTCCATCCCGTTGACGTTTGCGGGCTTCGCGTTGGTCGGTATTGGCGTATCGTCGTCGTTCCCGCAGGCGGTCTCGGCGGCGGCGCGGCTGGGCGACAGGCCGGCTTCGGAGAACGTCGCGGCCCTGGCTCTTGCACAGGCCGTGGTCCTCGTCCTTACCCCGCCAATCATGGGGCTCAGCGCCTCGCAATGGGGCATCCAGGTGTCGTTCGGGCTGATTCTGCCGTTCCCGATCCTGGCCGTCCTGCTCGCGCGCAACCTTGGCGAAGCCCGGAAATCTGCCGATTCCTGACCCTGCGACTTGCTGGCGCAGCGATTCGGGGTAACATCGCCGCCCAAGCGGGGACGGGCGCAAACGAGTCGCACCGCCCCGGCTGGGGGAGTTGATGACCGCGCTGCATGTGCCCCGTCAGGGGCCCGCAGTCGTTGTCCGCGGCCGACGCGGACTGTTCGTCATCGCTGGCGGGGCGCAGGGACGCGCGCTTCGCAGGCGGCTGTACTCTTCACCCTTCTTGCAACGCCATCATGAACGGAGCGCGCCTCGGCCAAAACCCGGCCAGGGCGTGCGTTTGCGTGAGCCACGAGTACCGCTGGGCTGGACGGACTCCGCGGCGGGCAACGTCAGGGTACATCCGCGCCTTCCGCCGGCGACGGGGTCAAACAGGAGCGACGCATGAGCAACGTGGAAACGTCGTACACCGATACTGACAGGAAAGAGGACACCAAGGTCCTCCATAGCATGGGCTACGCCCAGGAGCTGGAACGGCGCCTGTCGCGCTTCTCCAATTTCGCCGTTTCATTCTCCATCATCTGCATCCTGTCCGGCGGCATCAATTCGCTGGCGCAAGGCACTTCCGGCGCCGGCGGCATCGCGATTGGCATCGGCTGGCTGGTCGGCTGCTTCATCTCGCTGACCTTCGACGTCGCCATGTCGCAGTTTTCGTCCGCTTACCCCACGGCCGGCGGCCTCTATCACTGGGGGTCGATCCTCGGCAATCGCGGCACCGGCTGGGTGACTGCCTGGCTTAATTTGCTCGGGCTGGTCACCGTGCTCGGTGCCATCAACGTCGGCACCTGGACCTTCTTCGAGGGTGCTTTCCCATGGCTGGGCATCCCGAACAACATCTGGACGCAGACGATCTTCCTCATCGTCATCACCGGCGCCCAGGCGATCATCAATCACCGCGGCATCAAGCTCACCGCCCAGCTCACCGATTTCTCGGGCTACCTCATCTTCGGCGGCGCCATCCTGATCGCGGTGGTGTGCATCATCGCCGCCCTGGCCGCCGGGCAGGGGCTGGATTTCGGGCGCCTGTTCACCTTCCACAATTACTCCGGCGATGCCGGTGGCGGGGTGTGGCCGCAGGTCTCCAACTGGTGGGTGTTCGCGCTCGGCCTGTTGCTGCCGATTTACACGATCACCGGCTATGACGCGTCGGCCCATACCTCCGAGGAAACCATGAAGGCGGCGCACTCCGTGCCGCGCGCGATGGTCATGTCCGTCGTCTGGTCGGCGATCTTCGGCTACCTGTTCCTCGCCGCCTTTGTCCTCATGATCCCGAACATGGACGATGCGGCGAAACAGGGCTGGAACGTCTTCTTCTGGGCCTTTGACCAGCGCGTCAATCCCGTGATCAAGGAGATCGTCTATCTCGTCGTCTTCGTCGCCCAGCTGCTTTGCGGCTTGGCGACAGTTACCTCGGCGTCGCGCATGATCTTCGCGTTCTCGCGTGACGGTGGTCTGCCGGGATCGAAGACGCTGGCCAAGGTCAGTC
>DASZQY010000172.1:0-5089 GCA_035549395.1 Bauldia sp. | reverse complement strand
TTGAGGCGCGCGACCTTGAACGCAAGTCGGAAGCCGAAAAGGTCGCCGGGAAGCTTACCGGCAAGACATTCGTCGTCGTCCGCCAGGCGGGCGAGACCGGCCAGCTCTACGGCTCGGTATCGACCCGCGATCTCGCCGAGGCTCTCGGCGAGGGCGGCTTCAACGTGGCGCGCACGCAGATCGCCCTCAACCAGCCGATCAAGACGATCGGCCTGCATGAGGTTGCGATCGCGCTTCACCCCGACGTCGACACGCGCATCACCGTCAACGTGGCGCGCAGCGAGGACGAAGCAGCACGCCAGGCGCGCGGCGAAGACCTCACCCAGGCCGGCCGCGAGGCTGCCGAGGAGCAGCGCGCCCAGGCCGCTGCCAACGCCGCCGCGCTCTTCGACGAAGGCGCCGGCCCGCGCGAGGAACGCGAGCAGCCGGAAGGCGAGCAGACCGTCGAAGAGGCCGTCGAGGCTTCCGAGTAGCGGTAACCCGCATCGCATGAGTCAAGACGGGCGGCCTCGGCCGCCCGTTTTCGTTTGTCGCCCTCGGTATCTTCGCCGGTCACATCGTCATGCGCGGGTACATGCGCGTCGCAATCGCCACCATCCCCGCCGTGATCGCGAGCAGGATCAGGCAATCGACCCCGAGTCCGTACTTGCTCGTCTCGCCGACCAGCATCAGGCTGCGCAGCGCGTCGACCTCGTAGGTAAGCGGGTTGGCCAGCGACACCGCCTTGAGCCACGACGGCATGATGTCGATCGGATAGATCGCGTTGCTGGCGAAGAAGATCGGCATCGTCAGCACTTGCCCGATACCCATGAAGCGCTCGCGGGTTTTCACGATGCAGGCGATGATCAGCGAGAAGGTCGAGAACAGGGCTGAGCCAAGCGCGATAAGCAGCGCCGCGCCGATCAGGTTGAGCGGATTGAGATCAATGCCGATCCCGAGGACGAGCGCCAGGATATAGACGACGACCGCCTGCGAAAGGCCGCGCACCGCCGATGACACTGCCTTGCCGAGAACCAGCGCGCTGCGCGGCGCCGGGCTCACCATGTAGCGATGCAGAACGCCAAGATCGCGCTCCCAGATAGCGGCGATGCCGTAGAAGATCGCCGCAAACAGCACGCTCTGCGCCAGGATGCCCGGAGCAAGAAAGTCGAGATAGTTGCCATTGCCGGTCGCCAGGCCGCGTACCTGCGCCATCACCTCGCCGAACAGGATCAGCCAGATCGCTGGCTGGATGGCGCGGGTAAGGATTTCCGTCGGGTCGTGGCGCAGCTTGCGCACCTCGGCATCCGCAACGGCCAGCACCTCGGTGGCGTAGTCGCCGATGGAAATTGTGCTAGCCATGGTCGGCACTGCTCCGGCGTTCATATCGGACCTCGCTCAGGTTGCCGCTGCTTTCGATGTCGCCTCCGGCAATCGCTGCGAATACATCGTCCAGCGAGGCGTTCGGACCGATCGCCGCTTTTAATTCCGCCGGTGAGCCGCTCTTCTCGAGCCGGCCGCGGTGAAGAATGCCAATCCGGTCACAGAGGGCGTCCACTTCTTCCATTACGTGCGTTGTCAGCACGATCGTCGTGCCATAGCGGTCGCGGAGATCGCGCACATGGCGCCAGACGACGTCGCGCGCCACGGGATCGAGGCCGACAGTTGGCTCGTCCATGATCAGCACCGGCGGCCGGTGGATCATGCTCTGCGCAATTTCAAGCCGGCGGAGCATGCCGCCGGAATAGTGCTGCGCGAGCTGGTTTGCCGCAGCCGTGAGGCCGAACATCTCGAGTGCGTCCCGGATGCGCCGGGCTCGCTCGTCACGTGGAATAAGATAGAGCCGTGCCGACAGCAGCAGGTTCTCGTATCCGGTCAGCGAGCCATCGGCCGATAGCAGCTGCGGCACATATCCCAGCCTGGCACGCACGCCGCGCGGATCCTTTTTCAGGTCGCAGCCGGCAATGGTCGCCTCCCCGCTGGTCGGCGGCAGCAGCGTCGCCAGCATCTTGAGCATGGTCGATTTGCCGGCCCCATTGGGACCGATCAGGCCGAAGATTTCGCGTTCGACGACGCGAAGATCCACATGGTCGACGGCGGTATGATTCCCGAACGATTTCGTAAGCGCCCGCACTTCGACAATCGGCGGCCGGGTGGCGGGGGCACCGCGCGTGGTATCAGGCATGACGCAGTTCCAATGGCTGGTTCGGCGCGGAAGCTAGACACCGCCCGAAGGCCTTACGTTGATCTGCAACAACCCGCCGAGCGCCCGTCCGCGGCTGCGACGTGCTGCCGCTCTATTGACCGATATCAACGCTGCGCGGCGTCGAGCGCGCGATTTTTCCCTGGCGTGATCAAACCAGAGGAGAACGCACGATGATTCGTCACCCAACTCAACTCCACGCGTCGAAGTCGCGAGCGACTTTGGCGACGCTTCTTAATGGCGCGGCAAACGCCACCTGTGCCGCAATGCTTCTGCTTTCGACGGTGCCGACTGGCGCCTCCGCCGATATTCCCTCGATCTCGGCCGATTCCTTCACGCCAGACTTCTCCGCCTTGGCCGCGCTGAAGCCACTGCTGGCGCAGGGAAGCGGCAAGATCGGCATCCTGCTTCCTGAGACCACAACGTCCGCCCGCTACACGTCCTTCGACGCTCCCTATCTGCAAAAGGCGTTCGAGGCGGTTGGCCTTGCCAGCGACCAGTTCATCATCACCAACGCGCAGGGCAGTGAATCGACCGAGTTGACCCAGGCACAATCGGCCATATCGCAGGGTGCCACCGTCCTGATCATGGACCCGATCTCCTCGGGTGTCGGCGCTTCGATCGAGTCCTACGCCAAGGAGCATGGCGTCGCGGTCATCGATTACGACCGCCTGACGCTCGGTGGCAGCCGCAGCTACTACGTCAGCTTCGACAACGTCGCCGTCGGCAAGCTCATCGGTCAGGGAATGGACGCCTGCCTGACCTCATGGAACGTGGCCAAGCCGCAGATCCTGGTGATGCGCGGCGCGCCCACTGACAACAACGCCACGCTGTTCGCCCAGGGCTACAACGGCGTGCTCCAGGCGGGTTTCGATTCCGGCAAGTACGTCAAGGTCGGGGAGCCCGCCGGCACCTGGGATCCGGCCACCGCCCGAACCACGTTCGAGCAGCAGTACACGGCGCACTCGAACATCAACGCCGTGGTTACCCCGAACGACGACAATGCCAACGCGGTCATCTCTTATCTGAAGACACTGCACGTTCCGGCTAAGTCGTTCCCGACCACCGGCCAGGACGCCACGCTGACGGGATTGCAGAACGTGCTCGCCGGCTATCAGTGCGGCACGGTCTACAAGCCGATCTATCTCGAAGCGCAGGCAGCGGCAGCGCTCGCCGTCTACCTTCGTGCCAAGGTCGATCCCCCGGCCGCGTTGGTCAACGGCAAGACTGCCGATTCGACTGCCAAGACCGATGTTCCGTCCGTTCTGCTCACGCCGCTCTGGGTCACTCCGGAGAACATGGCCGCGACGGTGGTGAAGGACGGTTTTGTCGATGCCGCCAAGCTCTGCGCCGGTGATGTCGCCGACGCGTGCAAGGCCGCCGGTATCAACCCGTAGCGCGACCCAGCTCCGACGATGACCGACCAAATCCAACCCAGCAACGTGCTTCTCCGGCTCACGGGCATCGAGAAGCATTTCGGAGCGGTGCAGGCCATCGCCGGTGTTGATCTCGACGTGCCCGCCGGGCAGGTCACCGCATTGATAGGTGACAACGGCGCCGGCAAGTCGGTTCTGATCAAATGCATCGCCGGCATCCACGAACCGGATGCCGGCGAGATCTTCTGGGAGGGCCAGCCGGTCCACATCCACAGTCCGCGGGACGCGGCGGCGCTCGGCATCGAGGTCGTCTATCAGGACCTGGCGCTCTGCGACAATCTCGACGTCGTGCAGAACATGGTCCTTGGGCGTGAGCGGCTGCACAACGGCGTGCTAGACGAAGACAACATGGAAAGAGCCGCCGCAGAGACGCTGTCCGCCCTCCGTGTCACCACCGTGCGCTCCGTGCGCCAGCCGGTCGCTTCCCTCTCCGGCGGCCAGCGCCAGTCGGTCGCCGTCGCCAAGGCGGTGATGTGGAACTCCAAGCTCGTGATCCTCGACGAGCCGACGGCCGCGCTTGGCGTCGCGCAGACCAAGCAGGTGCTCCAGCTCGTGCGCCGCCTGGCCGACCAGGGGCTCGCGGTCATCATCATCTCGCACAATCTCAACGACATTTTCGCGGTCGCCGACCGTTTCGCCATCCTGCGGCTGGGCAAGCTTGTCGGCGTCGGCACCGCCGCTGAATTTGATCCGCAGGCCGTGGTCGAGCTCATGACGCTCGGCCGTGCCATTCACCACAGCCATCCGCAGCCCACGGCGCCGAGCGCTGCCTATTCCCGCAATCCGCTGACCGAAGCGCCGGTCGAAGAGCCGTCACCCGGGCCGATAGCTGGCGTGTCTTCGTCCACGCCCACCCGTCCCGCCGAGCCGGCCGCCGAAGCGATCCATGCCGATGAGAGCACGCTGCGCGGCTACTTCCGCGCGGCGCTTCTGCGCCTGCGCGCCGGCCAGAGTGGCGTGTTGCCCGTCATACTAGGCGTCATCTTCATCGCTGTCGTCTTCCAGTTCGAGAACGCCAACTTCCTTTCCGCCGGCAATCTCGTGAACCTGCTCGTCCAGGGTTCGGTGTTCATGTTGATCGGGATGGGTGCGGTCTTCGTATTGTTGCTGGGCGAAATGGACCTGTCGCTCGGTTATGTCGCCGGCATCGGCGCCACGGTCGTCACCCAGCTCGTCCAGCCAGATTACGCCTGGCCCTGGTGGCTGGCGATCGCTGCGGCCCTCCTCGTCACCGCCGTTCTCGGCCTTTTCGAGGGCACGCTGGTCACGCGCTTTCGTCTTCCCTCCTTCATCGTGACTCTTGCCGGTCTGCTCGGCTTCCAGGGCGTCATGATCCAGCTCCTCGGCACGGGCGGCACGATTCCGATCGCCGACGACACGATCAACAACCTCGCCAACGGGACATTGAGCCCGCTTGGCGGATGGCTGCTTACCGGTGCGGCCGTCGTTGTTTTCGCCATCGTTACCGCCT
>DASZQY010000171.1:0-28012 GCA_035549395.1 Bauldia sp. | reverse complement strand
CGGCGACGGCGGTGCTCGACCTGGTGCCGGTGGCCAGGGACTGCGCTGCGTCCATGCGCCACGTATTTGCCGCCAACCGCGTCGAGCTCGCGTTCGATCCCGGCGACGAACCGGTATGGACCTCCGGAGATCGCGACCGTCTCGTGCAGGTCATTGTCAACCTGCTCGCCAATGCTGCGAAGTTCTCGCCAGCGGCCGGCGGCCGCGTGAAGCTCGGCCTGCGCAACGATGCCGAGGCCGTCGAACTCTACGTTTCCGACAACGGCCCCGGCATCCAGCCGGCCGATCGCGAGCTGGTGTTCGAGCGCTTCCGTCAGGTCGGCGACCCGCTCACCGACAAGCCCGGCGGTGTAGGACTGGGCCTTGCCATCTGCCGCCAGATCGTCACCCAGCACGGCGGACGGATCTGGGTCGAGGACGGTCCGGATGGCGGCGCCCTGTTCCGCGTGCGCCTGCCGCGCGCCCGCGCGGGCGCGTTGGCCGCGGCGGAGTAGCGTTTTCAGACCCCGAGATAGCGGCTGGTGACGTCCGGCGCCTGCCTGAGGTCGGCGGCGCTGCCCTCGAAGACGACATGCCCGTTGTTGAGCACATAGGCACGGTGGGCGAGCGAAAGCACGGCCGCGAGGTTCTGCTCGACGATCACGATCGTCTGGCCCTCCGCCGCGAGCCGCTCGCACACGGCGAGCAGGTCGCGCACGATGATCGGCGCCAATCCTTCGAACGGCTCGTCGAGCAGGATGATCTTGGGATCGCGGACCAGCGCGCGGGCGATGGCCAGCATCTGCTGTTCGCCGCCGGAAAGCTCGCGGCCGAGATTGGTGCGCCGTTCCTTGAGCCGGGGCAGCATGGCGTAAATGCGCTCCAGCGGCCACGCGTTCGCTGCGCTGATGCGTGCGATGACGATGTTTTCCTCGACCGTGAGCCCGCCGAAGATGCGCCGCTCCTCCGGCACCAGCTGCACGCCGGCCTGCGCCACGACGTGCGGTGGGCGCGCTTCCAGCGAGACGCCGTCGACGGTGATCGTGCCCGACTTCGGTCTGACGATGCCCATCAGCGTCTTCAGCGTCGTGCTCTTGCCGGCGCCGTTGCGGCCGAGCAGCGCCACCACCTCGTGGCGCTCCACTTTGAGCGACACGTCGAACAGGATATGCGAGTCGCCGTAGTAGCTGTTGATGCCGGTGGCCTCGAGGAAGCTCATGCGACGTGCACCCCGCCGAGATAGGCTTCCTGGACCCGCGCGTTGCCCTGGATCTCGCCGGGTGTGCCCTCGACCAGCACGCGGCCTTCGTTGAACACCGTGATGCGGTCGGCCATGCCGAAGAGCGCGTCCATGTCGTGCTCGACCACGACCAGCGTGCGGGTGCGGCCGATCTGCTTGAGCAGGCGAACCGTATCGGCGCGTTCCTGCGGGCTCATGCCGGCGAGCGGCTCGTCGAGCAGCAGGATGCGCGGCCCGGTGCCGAGCGCCAGCCCGATCTCCAGCCGCCGCTTCTCGCCGTAGGCGAGTTCCGAGACCAGCGCGTCGGCCTTGTCGGTCAGTCCGACGAGGCGCAGCGTCTCCGCCACGTCGTTGCCGAGATCGGGCACCTGGTTGACGTGGCGGATGAGATCGAGCCGGAACATGCCGCGCGTCCGTGCCAGGGCCGCGATGTTGAGGTTCTGCCGCACGGTCAGCTTCTGGAAAAGCTGGTTGATCTGGTAGCTCTTGGCCAGACCCATCTGGCTGATCGCGGTGACGCCCCGTCCGGTGATGTCCTCGCCGAACAGCAGGATGCGGCCGGTGGTCGGCGGGATTTCTCCGGTCAGCATCTTGAAGAAGGTCGACTTGCCGGCGCCGTTCGGCCCGATGATGCCGCGGATCTCACCTTCCTTGACCGCAAAGTCGATGTCGGCGTTGGCGACGATGCCGCCATAGCGTTTGCCGAGGCCGCGCGCTTCCAGCACGACCGGCCGCGCCCCCGGCGGCGTCGCGGTGTGGTCCTCGACGAGGTGGAGCGCCGGCGCCGCCGGCCCCGTGACCGGCGCGATCTCGTCTGCTGGCGTGCGCCGCATGCGCCCGGCGAGGTCGCGGACGCCCCCGACGATGCCGCGCCTCAGGAACACGATGAGCAGCACGAAGACGAGGCCGAGCACCAGCTTCCACGCCGGTCCGAGTCCCGCGATCTGCAGCGCGCTCCTCAGATAGAGCCAGATCGCTGCGCCGATCAGCGGGCCGTAGAGCGTGCCGGCGCCGCCGATGATCGTTTGCATGACGAGCTGGCCGGAGGTGTCGAACGTGAAGGCGTCCGGCGCCATGTAGCTCTGGATGACGCCGCTCAAGCCCCCGGCAAGCCCGGCGTAGGCGGCGGCGATGACGAACACGGCGAGCTTGTAGCGCTGGATGGCGTGGCCGACGGCGCTGGCGCGCGCCGGGTTGTCGCGGATCGCGGTAAGGATGTGGCCGAACGGCGAGTTGACGATACGCCGCGCAATCAGGAAGCCGACGAAGAACAGCACGGCGATCAGGCCGTACATGCGCCAGTCGGTGTTGAAGACGTAGTCGAAGCCGCCGATGTGGATCGCTGGTTTCGGCACGTTGGGCAGGCCGTTCTCGCCGCCCGTCCACGCCGACAGCGGCGAGTTCTCGAGGAAGAAGAACATCTCCGCGAACGCCACGGTGATCATGGCGAAGTAGATGCCGGTGCGCCGGAGGGCCAGCAGGCCGACGGCGAGGCCGACGATCGCCGCGCCGACCGTGCCGATGGCCAGTCCGAGGAAGACGTCGCCGACCCGGTGCGAGACGAGCAGGTAGGCGGCGATGAAGCCGCCGGTGCCATAGAAGGCCGACTGGCCGAAGGAAAGCAGGCCCGTGTAGCCGAACAGCAGGTCGAAGCCGAGGCCGAACAGACCCCAGATCAGGATGCGGCTCATCATGTCGGCGTTGGCGCCGATGAGCGGCAGCACCAGCGGCCCGATGATCAGGATGACGGCAAGGATGACCGGCGCGGCCCAGCCGGTGAGGCGGCCTGTAATCACGCCTGCCTCATCGCGTGCCGAACAGGCCTTGCGGCCTGACCACCAGCACCAGCGCCATGACGGCGAACAGCATCACCGACGAATAGGCCGGGTTGAACATCGAGGTCAGGCTCATGATTTCGCCGGCGATCAGTCCGCCGATCACCGCGCCCGCGAACGAGCCGACGCCGCCGATGACGACCACGACGAAGCACTGGATGAGTATGTCGTCGCCGACGTTGGGCGTGATCGAGATGATCGGCGCATTGATGATGCCGGCGAAGCCCGCCGCCATGGCGCCGATGCCGAACACGATCATGAAGGTGCGCTGGATGTTGATGCCCAGCGCGTCGACCATCGTGGCGTCCTCGATGCCGGCCCGCACCGTCAGCCCGAGCCGCGTGCGGTAGAGCAGCAGGTAGAGCAGGAGGAGGGCCACGGCGACGATGCCGAAGGCCGCCAGGCGATAGGTCGGGTAGATGGTGAAGCCGAGGCGCGTGATGCCCGCCGCCCACGCCGGCGCCGGCACCATCTGCGCCAGGCTGCCGAAGCCGACGCGCACCAGCTCGACCAGCACGATGCCGAGACCGAAGGTGACCAGGATCTGGTCCTCGTCCGGGCGATCGTAGAAGTAACGGATGAGGACGCGTTCGAGGATGATGCCGACGACGCCGACGAACAGCACGCCGACGATCACTGCGACGACGTATGAGCCCGTCTCCTGGAAGGCGACGTAGCCGGCGTAGCCACCGAGCATGAACAGGGCGCCATGCGCCAGGTTAAGGACGCCGAGCGTTCCGTAGATGATGGTGAGGCCGGCGCTGATCAGCGCGAGCAGCGCGCCCGACACGAGGCCGTTGAAAAGTTGCGAGACAAAATTTGCCCAGTTCAGCAAGCCGCTTCGTCCCCACCCCCGTGTTGACGCATGTTACGTCGGCGCCCGGCAAGGCTAGTCGCTTTGCCGGGCGCCGGGAAGGTTTTACGTCGCGTCGCCGAGCTTGCAGCCGAACGCGTCGGGCGCCTGCATGATGCCGTCGCCGGGGACGATGTCGACGACCTCGTAGTAGTCGTCCTTCGCCTTCATGTCGCCCGGCTTCTTGCCCTTCACCACGATCACCGGCCGGATGAGCTGGTGGTCGGCGGCGCGCCATTGCACCGGGCCGACGAGCGAGTCGGCATACTTCTTCTCCGCCTCGTAGGCTGCGATGACCTTTGGCGGATAGAAGGTGCCGGCGGTCTCGACGGCGTCGGCCCACAATGCGATCTGCATGTAGCCCGCTTCCGCGCCCCACTCGGGCTTCTGGCCGTACTTGGCTTCGAACTTCTGCACGAACTGCTTGGCGAGCGGGTACTTGTCGCCCATGTCCCAGTAGAAATCGAGGCCGGCGTAGACGCCTGCCATGAGGTCCTGGCCGACCTGCTGCACCAGGAACGGCGACATGTACGGCACGACCAGCGTCATCTTGTCGAACAGGCCGAACTGCTTGGCCTGCTTGATCGAGTTCACCGCGTCGTTGCCGAAGCCGATGACCACCAGCGTGTCGGCGCCGGAGTTGGCGATGTTGAGGGCGTAGGCCGAATAGTCGGTCGCGCCGAGCGGGAAGAGCTGGTTGGTCGCCGTCGTCCAGCCGCCGGCCTCGGTGAACTTGGTCATCGATTCGTAGACCGTGTGGCCGTACGTGTAGTCGGGCGTCAGGTAGGCGGCCTTGCGCGACTTGCCGAGCTCCTTGAACAGCACCGGCGCCAGCGCCGCCGAGGCGGAGTAGGCGTAGAAGCACTCGCGGAAGGAGTAGCGCGTGCAGTCCTTGCCGGTGGTGTCGTTCGAGCCGGAAATGCCCGGCAGGTAGAGCACCTTCTTGTCCTGGGCGAGGTGGTTCAAGGCCACCGCGGTCGCGGACGAAACCGAGCCGATGACGACCTGAGCCTTGTTGTTGGTGATGAACTGGGTGGCGTTCTGCACCGCGACGTCGGCCTTCGCCTGTTCGTCGGCGGCGCCTGAGGTCACGGTCTTGCCGAGCACGCCCTTGGTCGTCTTTGGCGAGATCGCCTTGATCAGGTCGTCGCCGTTGTTGAGGTGCTCGATGGCGAGCTCGATGCCCTTCCGTTCGTCGGTGCCGGCGTCGGCGTAGGTTCCGGTGAGCGGCACGTCGATGCCGACGAATACCGAATCGCCGGTCACCGGGTAGTTGCCGATCGCCGGATCGTCGGCGAAGGCCAGCCGCGGCATCAGCGCCGGGATTGCGGTAGCCCCGAGCAGGCCGGCGCCGCCGAGCAGTGCCGAACGGCGGGTTACGCCCTTCTCCTTGTTCTTGTCCGTCATGTTGGGTTTCCTCTCCACGTTGTTTCGCACCGCGCGGCGACCGCCGAGCCGATGCGTTTTTCGTTCTTCGCGCGCGGAGAACCGGCCCGATGACCGGAGGCCCGCCTGGCGAATCCTCACCCTTGTCCTTGGTTATTGTTATTGTTGTCGCGATTTGATCTTACGGACCTGACCCGAAGCTGACGCCAAACTGACGCAAGCCTGACCAAGCCAGAAAAATGGATGATCATTTCTCCGATCGGCCGCCTGCCATCGACTGGAAGACGAATGGTGTGAAGGTGATCCCCGGCGATCGCCTCGATCCCAATACGGCGCAGACGCCGGGCATGCAGCGCGCCGCCGCGATCAATCTGGCGCGCGCTGGCGCGCAGAAGCTTTGGGCAGGCACCGTCACCATCGATCCCAATGCGAAGACCGGCGCCCATCATCACGGCGCACTGGAAAGCGTGATCTACGTTGTGCGCGGCCGGGCCCGCATGCGCTGGGGCGACAAGCTTCAGTATGTCGCCGAGGCAGGGCCGGGCGATTTCATCTTCATCCCGCCATACGTGCCGCACCAGGAGATCAACGCGTCCACCGACGAGCGGCTGGAATGTGTTCTGGTGCGCTCCGACAACGAGGCCGTCGTCGTCAATCTCGACATCGAGCCGGTCGAGAAGCCCGAGCAGGTGCTCTGGATCGACCCCATCCACAAGGGTTAGGCGAGGGGCGGCCAGAGGACAGACCGGGGGCGTGAAGCAGCATGAGCACCATCCTCTATCTGACGACCATCGAGTTCGAGGTGGGCAGCCTGAAGACGCTGCCGCAGGCACTGATCGACCTCGCCATTGTCCGCCCGCTGGTTGTCAGTGACAGCGGCATCGCCGCGACCGGCCTGCTGGAGCGCGTCGACAGGCTGTTTGCCGCTCCGGCGGCTCGCTTCCTCGGCGTCCCGCCGAACCCGACCGAAGCCGCCGTTTTCGAGGCGCTTGCTTTCTATCGTTCGGCTGGCTGCGATGGCATCGTTGCGATCGGCGGCGGCTCGCCCATCGATCTGGCGAAGGGCGTTGCCCTGCTTGCCACCCATCCGGCCCCGCTGGCGCAATATGCTGCGATCGAAGGCGGCGGCCCGCGGATCAAGCCGGCGGTGGCGCCGGTTATCGCCATACCTACGACCGCTGGAACCGGCGCCGAGGTTGGCCGCGCCGCGCTGCTGTCGCTAAACGATGGACGCAAGCTTGGCTTCATCAGCCCGCATCTGATCCCCAAGCGCGTCATCTGCGACCCGGAGCTGACGCTGGGCTTGCCGCCCTATCTCACCGCGGCAACCGGGCTGGATGCGCTGTCCCATTGCATCGAGACGTTCTGCTCGCCGCGCTTCAATCCACCCGCCGATGCCATCGCGCTGGATGGCGCCGGCCGCGTGTGGCGCAATCTCGAGCGTGCGGTGGCTGACGGCAAGGATCGGGCGGCGCGGAGCGAGATGATGATGGCGGCGCTGGAAGGCGGCCTCTCGTTCCAGAAAGGGCTGGGTGCTGTCCATTCGCTGAGCCACGCCCTCGGCGCGATCGGCGAACTGAAGCTCCACCACGGCACGCTGAACGCCGTGCTGATGCCGGCAGTGCTGCGCGCCAATGCCGACGTCATTGGCGGGAAGGTCCGGCGCCTCAACGCCGCGATCGGGCTTCCCCCCGACGCCGACCTGGCGGCAGAAATCGAGTCGCTCAACCGGCGCATCGGGCTGCCGGAAAGCTTGTCGGCGATGGGCGTGACAACCGCGATGCTGCCGGGCGTCGTCCAGCGCGCGCTTGCCGATCACAGCCACGCGACCAATCCGAAACCGCTGACCGCTGACAATTACGCCGCGATCCTCGCCGCCAAGATGAGGTAAGGGCGCGGTAGCCCCGCCCTCCCTCTTCGCCGGATGTTCCCGAGCTAGTCGAGAGTCCGCAGGCAAGACATCGCCACCCTGAAGCAGACGGCTGTCATAACTTTCAGTTGCATACGATTGCACAACCGGGCGATTCTCCCGCGGGGTTGTTGGTTGCGTGATTCGCGTAAAGAGACAGACGCGCAGGCGCCGGGCGGGTGATCACCCTGCTGGGCGCGGGGGATTGCATGGCAGCCAGCACAGCCCGCGGCTCGCGCCGCGGAGGAATTCGTCCCGTAACTCGCCTTGTTCCCAGGCTTCCGGCGGATAGGAAAGGCCTTCTGCGCAGCACTTCGTTGCGCGGTGGCTCGCTCGCCTGGCTGGCGCTGACAGCGGCAACGACCAAGCCGCGACGGCTCTCTCGCGCCGGCGCCCTGACTGCGCTGGTCGGCGGTGTGCTGGCGCTGCTGCCTGCGCAGGCGGCGATCGCCGGTTGCGCCAAGTCCGGCCAAGTCTGGAACTGCACCGCCAATGGAACCGTTAGCGGCTCGCCGCAAGCCCTGATTCAGCCGACGGCGAATGGCTGGCAGGTCAACGCCGGCGTGAGCGGCACCGCCGACACCTACCGGGACACGGGCAACTTCCAGTCGAACGGCAGCGACAAGTCGCAGTGGAATCTCGGCGTGTTGGAAATCTTCAACACCAACGAGTCGGGCACGGTGACAGTCAGCTCCGGCTCCACGCTGGCCGGCCAGCAGGCCGATGGCATTCGCTTCTACGACACCGTCGACGGAACGCCGACGATCACCTTCAACGTCTACGGAAAAGTGCTCGGCGGCACGCGCGCATGGACGGTGACGCCGCCGGAGGCGCAGCCTGGCGATGGCATTCACGTCGGTCGCTCGGGCGTTAACAGCGTCGATCCGGAGTACACGATGGGGAGTTTCCTCCTCAACGTCGGCTCGGCCAGCGAGACGGGCGCCGTCGTCGAAGGCGGCGACAACGGCGTCTACATCGCGCAGGGCGTCTCCACCCTCGCTTCGGTCACCAACTACGGCACGATCATCGGCGTCGGCAACCGCAATCCGACGAACTGGGGCGAGGGCGTCCACATTTCGCGCGTTGCCAAGGGTCAGGGCGACACCTACCAGATCACCGGCGCCGCGACGGTCCTCAACTACGGCGATATTGAAGGGCATGCCGCTGGTGGCGTCGCGGAAGGAGACGCCGACGGTCCGGGCAGCGGCGTCAATGTCTCCGCCGATGGCAACATTCTCATCGGCAATGAGTCCGGCACGATCGTCGGCACCGACGGCGTGGTCGCTTATGGCGGCGGAACGAACGCCATCACCGTCGAAAATACCGGACACGTCGAAGGCACCTACGGCAACGGCATTACCGTCACCCATGGCGGCGTCGGCGCGATCACCAACCACAGCTTCCACTCGGTGATCGGCTCGGGCGGCGTCAATTCGAATGGCGTCGACGCTGAAGACTTCCATCAGGTCGTCTTCGACAACGAAGGTGGCCTGACCGCCGGCCTCACGGGCAGCGGCGCCTATATCGCCAATATCAGCGGCGCCGGCGAGAGCGGCGACGCCGTTCACGTCGTTAACACCGAGGCCGGCCTCATTGCCGGCTACACCGGCGGCCTGGTGATCCAGAACGTCACCGGCAACACGACCGAGAGCGAAGCCAACAACGTTTACATCGATAACCGCGCCACCTGGATTTCTGGCGGCGACTACGCCGCGGGCGGCCTGATCGTCGGCGTCGATGGCGCGGGCATCAGCGTCTCCGACGTCGCGGCGGGCATCGTCGGCAGCGAGAGCGCGGCGATCTCCGGTAGCGTTACCATCGACAACCAGGACACGCGCCACACCGCGATCGATCTAGGCGCAATTACCGACGCCTCGGTCTATTCGGAAGGCGATCCGTCTACCGGCCTGCTCGGCACCTTCGCCGATAATTACGGTGGCGGCGGGGAATCCATCCTTACTGGTATCTACGGCACCGAGGGTATTCACGTCTCGGAGGCCGGCGGCGGCGTCACCGTCAACAACCAGGATGGCCTGGTCATCGGCACCGACGGCGACGGCGTCTATCTGGACAGCATTGGCGGTGCCATCGCCATCAACAACGGCCGCTCATGGTACCACGGCGATGGCGGTCTGATCGAAGGCACGGATTCCGGGATCAGCATCTCCAAGTTCTACGGCAGCGCGACCGTCGATAACGTCTACGGCACGATATCGGGCTCTGTGAACGGCGTCGTGATTACTGACGCCGATGGCGCCGGGCAGTTCGTTACCGTGAAGAACGAGTCGGGCTCGATCACCGCCAGCGGCTCGAACGGCGCCGGCGTCAACCTTGCGGTGAATGGCACCAGCGTTGTCGCGATCGACAACAGCCGCGCCGGACACCATGACAGCGAAGGCGGCGTCATCTCCGGCGGGCTCTACGGCGTCGCGGTCACCGGCGGCGCGCTCGTCGACATCGATAACGCGCATGGCGCGATCTACGCGAGCGAATCGGGAACCGGTGCCGGCGTTGCGCTGACCGACGTCGGCCACGTCTACGTCGGCAACACGGGCGGCTCGATCTATGACAATTTCGCCGATAGTGACGGCATCAACATGTACGGTGTCGGCGAGGGCGCCGACATCGACAACGCCGCTTCGTGGCACAGCGCCGGCGGCTACATCGCCGGCACCTATCATGGTATCGCTGGCGCAGACATCGAGGGCGGCGTCACCGTCGAGAACGCCGATGGCGTGGTTGTCGGCAGCGAAGGCGACGGCATCCGCTTCGCCACCGTGCTCAGCTCGAACGAGGCCGGCTACGCCGTTGCCATCGACAACTCCAGTACCTGGGGCCACAACGGCGGCGTCATCGCCGGCCTGGATAATGGCGTCGTAATCAACACCATCGGCAGTTCGTACGCCGCCGGCGACAACATCGTCGCCATCGACAACAGCGGCTACCTGTCAAGCGAGCATGACCACGCCGGCGGCCTTATTGCCGGCACGCTCGGCGACGGCGTCGCGGTCTTCAACACCGAGAGCGACGTCCAGATCTACAACGCCTACACGCGCGCCAACGGCGGCCTCGACATCGGCGAGAGCGGCGTCGGCGCCGCGGCGGCCGGTCTGCTTTCGCCGCTCGCTGAGGCCGGCGACGATTTCCTGTCGCCGGGCTCTACCGGCATCTGGGGGCTCGCGGGCTCCGGCGTCTACGGCACCAACATTGCCGGCAGCGTCTACATTGACAACCGCCAGGGTCAGATCGTCGGACTGGCCGACGACCGGGCGGCGGTCGAGCTGGACGGCGTCGGCGGTGGTCTGACGCCGGCGGAGTCCGGCATCGCGGTCAACATCGACAACAGCAACACGGCGCTGGCGAGCGAAGGTGGCATTGGCGATTTCAGCCGCTATTCGCTGCTCACCGGCGGTGATTACGGCGTCAAGCTCTCCGCGATCAGCAACGGCGACATCGTCTTCAACAACGACTATGGCGTCGCCTACGGCGACGAGATGGCCTTCGCCCTCAACGGGCTCACTGAAGGCGACGTCTTGATCACCAACAGCGCCGGCATGATGGAAGGCCACAACGGCAGCTCGCCCATGTTCGCGAGCCGCGACAGCTACGGCGCCGTCACCATCGCCAACGTCGACGGTCACGTCGAGATCGACAACGGCTCGTCGGAAGGCGGCGTCGGCGGCGAGATTGTCGGCGTCGACAGCGCGTCCGCCATCTACCTCGCCGGCAACGTCACGTCGGCCACGATCTATAACGACAATCCCTATTTCAGCGAAAGCGACGATCAGGCGTTCGGCGGCCTTGTCATCGGCAGCGGTACCGAAGCCAACCCCGTCATCGTCCTCGACACCTCCACAAGCGAGAGCGGCACCGCCAACGGCATCATTCTGAACCACGGCGTCATCGCCAGCACCAATCTGCTCGGCTTCTCCGATCCCGATGTCACCGGCGCGTTCACCGACCTCACCCAGGTTGCGAACGCCATCGACTGGACGGCGTACTACCTCGACGGTGGCGCGCTGCCGGCATGGGGTTCGGAAAGCGCCAGCTATGAAGATGCCCTCGCGGCGATCGATCATCACAACGCCGGCGCCGATGGCGTTTCGGCGGCGCGCGACCTTGCCGTGCAGTCCGAGACCGGCGCGGTCGAGATCGACAATGCGGCGGCCATTATCGGTCGCGTCGATCTTGCCGGCTATAACCTGGCCAGCGAGGGCGGCGTCGTTGCGAATGTCTTCAACAACAACGGCTTCTGGTTCACCGAGGGCGCGAACTACCTCGGCAGCGGCGGCGTCATCAATAACGACGGCGTCATTCAGACGGCATTCGGCAGCGAAGGCGACCTGAACACCAGTTTCGATGTCGCCGACTTCCACAACGACAGCAATGTCGCAGTCGGCATCCTCAGCATGCTTGACGGCATCGCAGGCAACACGGTCACCGTCACCGGCAATTTCCACGGCAGCGCCGACGAGGCCGAAAACGCCTACAGCTACGTCGCGCTTGATGCCTATCTCGACGCATCGGTCTCCGAAGGCGGCACGCCATCAGCGGACGTGTTGCATGTCGAAGGCAACGTGGATGGCACGACCGGCCTGGTCATCAACAACCTGAACACCACCCCGATCAACGCCATGAATACGGACGGGATCAAGGTGGTTCAGGTTGACGGGACGAGTGAAAGCTGCGCCGGCATTGCCTGCCGCGACGGCGATCCCTTCTACATATCTTCGAAGTCGACCGGCTACCTCGAGATCAACGGCACCGGCACGATCGAGCAGGGGCTCTATGCCTGGTACCTCACTGACCCCGGCGAAAGCGGCCACGAATACGATCTGGTGACCGCGGCCCTGCCGACCGACAATCAGGCGCCCGAGCTGATCACCGCGTTCGCCAATATCTTCTACAACGGCATCACGGACATGGTGGCGGAGCACATCTACGGCGGCGCCTTCGATCCCACGGGGGGCGCGGGGGCTGACGTCTCTGCTGTCGAGCAACCGCCCGACCACAAGCCGAGTGGCGCCATGTGGGGCCGCGTCAGCGGCACCTGGTCCAGGCAGGACACAACGGTCACTACCGGGCTCGGTCCGGTCGATACCGGGTTCAACCAGAATACCTATACGATGCTCGGCGGCCTCGACCTCAGCCCGTCTGCCGATGGCGGCGGCCTGCGGTTCGGCGCTTATGCCGGCTACGTCACCTCCGACGCCGATTTTGACGCCTACGCCGCCACCGGCAAGTACACGGGCGGGGTCGCCGGTGGCTACCTCGCTTACACAAAGGATGACTTCTACGTTGACGGGCAGATCAGCGCCGATTTCGTCAACCTGGCGTTCAACGCGCCGCTGGGCGTTGGCGTGAACGGCAACGTCAATGGCACGACGTGGGGCATCCTGGCCGATACCGGCAAGCGCTTCTACGCCGGGTCGAGCTTCCTCGAACCCATGGCGTCCTTCGCCTATGCCGACACGACGCTGGGCGACATGCAGAGCGGCACCGCGACGATCACCTTCAGCAACGGCGAGAGCGTGCGCGGCGGCCTCGGCGCCAGGATTGGTGTGGCGGCTACCGATTCCAGCGGTGTGCACGTCGAGCTGTCGCTGCTCGGGCGGGTGTGGGATGAATTCTCCGGCAACAACCTTGTCACCGTCAGCGACGGCGCCAACACCGATACGTTCACCGACGATACGTCGGGCTTGTCGGGCGAAGTCAGCGCCAGCGCGACGTTGGTCTCGCCGGATCGCAGCACGTCGGTGTTTGCCGCCGGAGGCGCCACCTTCAAGGCCGACGCGACGGCCCTGAACGCCCGCGCCGGGTTGCGCAAGTCGTTCTGATCTCGCCACGCGTTCGCCGCCGGGCTGCCGGTGAACAGCGACGCGTGCTGGAGGCGCGTACCGCCTGCGTGCCTGAGATCAGCTCGGGCGCGGGCCGGCCACGACCCCGCGGTCGCGCAGACGGCCGATCGCAGCCGACGACATTCCGAGAACCCCGGCCAGTATCTCGTCCGTGTGCTGTCCGAGCACGGGTGCCGGAGCGGGCGGCAGCGTGTCCGCATCGCTGAATTCCAGCGGTGAGCGTGGCGTCAGGTACGCGCCGCTGCCGGGATGCTCGACGCGTGCAAACAGCGGGTTTGCCGACGAGGCGCGAACGTCCTCGCGCACGAGTTGCGTGAAGGTCTGATACGGCCCCCACGACGCGCCGGCGGCGTCCAGCGCCGCGGTGACTTCGGCGAACGTCCGTGTTGCAAACCACGGTTCGAGGGTGGCGGCGATCGCATCGCGGGCCGCGAAGCGGGCGCCTTCCTCGTTGAGGTCGAGGCCCGTGCGCCCAGCCAGCTCGGCAAATGCGGCCTCGGTCCCGGTCGCCTTGCACAGCGCCTGCCACTGGCGGGTTGTCAGCCCGACCACCATGACGCGACGGCCATCGCGTGTCGCGAAGTCGCGGCCGAACGCTCCATAGAGGTAGTTGCCGTCGGGCTTGTCCATCGCCAGCCCGAGGTCGGCTTGAGCGACGCGGCCCAGTGCGCCTGCCGCGGCGAGCGCGACATCGGAAAGCGCGAGCTTGACCAGGCCGCCTTCGCCGCTGGCGGCGCGGCGTCTTTCGGCGGCAAGCAGCCCGATCGCACACAACATTCCCGCGGCAAGGTCCCAGGCGGGGAGCACGCTGTTCACCGGCGTCTCGCCACCGCGCGGCCCCGTGATCGCGGGAAAGCCGATCGCCGGGTTGACCGTGTAGTCGACCTCGCTGCCGCCGTCGCGGTTGCCGGAAAGCGCGACCATCACAAGATCGTCGCGACGCTGGCGGAGCGTCTGGTAGGCGAGCCAGCCGCGTGCCGGAAAATTCGTCAGGAATGTGCCGACCCGTGCGATCAGCTCGGTGGCGACTTCCTGGCCCTCGGGTTTGGTCAGGGCAATCTGGATCGACCGCTTGCCCTTGTTGAGTCCCGCCCAGAACAGGCTGTTGCCATGCGCATCGAGCGGCCAGCGACGGGTATCGGGCCCGCCGCCGATCTGGTCGAAGCGAATGACCTCGGCGCCGAGCTGGGCCAGTGTCATCCCGCCAAGCGGCGCCGCGACGAAAGCGGAGCCCTCGACGACATGAAGCCCGGAAAGAATTGGCTCGCTCATGCGATGAGCGCCGTCAGCCGCCAGTCGAGGACGTCGCGGAGCGGTTGATCGCGGCCGGCTGTCGCAGTCACGCGCGTGCGCAGGCCGGCGAGTGTTGCCTCGCCGTGCGGCGTCGCCGTCTCGATCGCGACGGTGCTGTGCAGCGTGTCGCCCTCGTTGACCGGCCCGAGATGGTCGGCCTTGTCCCATGCGAGGATCGCGGCGGTGCGCGGGAATATCCGGCTGATGTGGGCGGCGGCGATGCCAATGGTGTGGCCGCCGTATACGAGGCGTGCGCCCGTGCCGGTGGCGTCGTGATGGATCGCAGCGAGGTTGAGGGTCAGGCGCGCCAGTTCGGGAGCCGAAGACACAACGTCGCCGCCGGCAAGCTCGTAGGTGGCGCCGGCCTCAAGCGCCGCGCCGGCCTCCGCGAACGCCGCGCGGAACGGCGCCAGATTCCATCCCGCAACGGCCGGCGTCACGGCCGCAGCCGTGATCGCGGTGTCCGGCGGCTCGGGTTCGCCTTCCGCTCCGCCGCTCAGCGTCTGCCGCGCCGGGATGAGGGCGCAGCGGTGGAAATCGAGCACCAGGCGGCCTTCCTGGTCGACAGTCACGATTCGCATGGTCACGAGCCCGCGCGGGCCACGGTCCGGGCGCGGCGTCGAAGGCCGCCGCCCGGTGATCGTCGTCACCGTCTTCAAGGTATCGCCGATCGCCGGCAGGCGATGGAAAAGCAGTCCGCGGTAGAAGAGATTGGCGATGCCGCGCTCGGTGACGACAGTCGACTGGCCGATCGCGACGTCCCACGCCAGCGCAGGCGCAGCCAGCGCGCGCCCTGCAACGCGCAGCGCGAGTTCGCGATCCCGCGCCATTGCAAAGCGCCCGCCGACAATCGCCGCGTGCGCCGCCGCAAGCCCGTCGCTCAGCGTCACTGCCGGCGCGTCGGCGAACCGCCGACCGACCGGCAGATCTTCGTAGTATGGCCCGCCAACCGCCGTCATATCGATGTGCCCGCGCGCGCCAGCGTGCGCATGGCGGGCGCGCGCATCGCCTCGTCGATCATGCCGCCTTCGAAGGAGGCCGCTCCCTGTCCATGGGCGGATGCCCGGTCCAGCGCCGCGACGAGCGCGCGGGCGCGGCCAACTTCGGTCTCGCTCGGCGTGAACGTCGCGTTGAGGACGGAAATCTGCCCGGGATGGATCGCCCATTTGCCGTCGAAGCCGAGCTGACGCGCGGTGCTCGCAGAACGGGCGAGGCCATCGGCATCGGCGATGGCGAAGAATGGCCCGTCGATCGCCTCTAATCCGTGCGCCCGCGCTGCCAGCAGCAGCGTCTCCTGGGCGAAGAGCCATGGCTGGACGCTGTCGGCAGGCCGGCCGAGCGAGGCGGCGAGATCGGCGTAGCCGAGGATCACCGTCTCCAGCCTTCCGCGCGCTGCGGCAATCTCGCGTGCGTATGCAAGACCGGTTGCTGATTCGATAAGCGCCTGTACGCCGGCCGGCGCGTCCCCCAGTCGTGCGTCCAGCTCTGCCAGCGCCGTGGCGCTTTCCACCTTCGGGACGACCAGGGAGAGCAGCGGATGCCCGGCCGCGATCACCGCCCGCACGTCGTCCTCCCACCACGCCGAGCCGATTGCGTTGATGCGCACCGCAACGCGCCGCCTGCGCCATTCATCGCCGGCAAGCAGCTTTGCCACGCGCTCGCGGGCATCGCCCTTGGCGGCTGCGGCGACCGAATCCTCAAGGTCGAGGACGATCTCGTCGGCCGGCAGCGCCAGCGCCTTCGCCAGCATCTTCTCGGACGAGCCCGGCACGGTGAGACAGGAGCGGCGGGCGACAGGCTGCATAATCGTAGGTCAGCGCCGCGCGAGGGGGTCGTTCGGGTGCGCGGCCATCGGCCGGACCACTACCTCAAGCCATGGATAGAAGGGGAGAGAAGAGATCGCCTCGTGCAGAGCGGTGGCGTCCGGCGCCTCCCACAGGCCAACGTTCGCCCAGCGGCCGGGCACGCGCCAGACGCGTTTCAAGATCCCCTTTGCCGCCAGTTCCGCCGAGCGCTGCGACTCTGCCTTGACTAGCGCGTCGCGCTCGGCGGGGTCCCCGTCGGGCGGCCACCGGACGTCGATTTCGACCAGAAATTCCACCTGTTGCTTTCTCCCGGTGAGGCCGCGGTCACATGCGAAAGGATCGCGTCCGGCGAGGGATGCGCCGAGGCCAGTGCCGCTTGCGCCGCCTCCTCAATGCCTGCCGCCGTCGCAGCGCGCAAGTCCGCCACTTCGCCCGAACCGATCGCGCCCTCGCCGACCAGCCGCGCGGCCAGAATGTCGATCGGGTCGCGTTTTTGCCATTCGGCGAGTTCGCCGGCGGGACGATAGGTTGCCGGATCGGACCGCGAGTGGCCGGAGTAGCGGTACGTCTTCATCTCGATGAACGTTGGCCCGTCGCCGGCGCGCGCCCGCGCTGCCGCCGTCGCCACGGCTTCGGCAACCGCGTCGACGTCCTGCCCATCAACGATGGCCGACGGCATGGCATAGCTTGCCGCGCGCACGGCGAGGTCCGTCACCGGCGTGCTCTTTTCTATCCGGGTGTACTCGCCGTAGAGGTTGTTCTCGCACACGAACAGCATCGGCAGCCGGCGGATCGCGGCGAAGTTCATCGATTCGTGGAATGCGCCGATATTGGTCGAGCCGTCGCCGAAGATGGCGACCGCGATATTGTCGGTGCCGCGCGTGCGTGCCGCCAGAGCAGCGCCGCAGGCGACCGGCAGACCGGCGCCGACGATGGCGAATGTCGGCAGCAGGCCGACCGACGGTTCCATCAGGTGCATGGAGCCACCAACGCCGCCGGCCGCGCCGCTTTCCCTGCCGCAGATTTCGGCGATTACCTGAAGCGGCGTGGCACCAAGCGCCAGCGCGTGCCCATGACCGCGGTATGTGCACGTCACGACGTCATCGGCGCGCGTAGCTCGTGCAACGCCTACGGCGACGGCCTCCTGGCCGTTGGCCAGATGCGTGCTGCCGCGGATCTCGCCCTCGCTGTAGAGACGCTGGATGCGCTCCTCGACGGCACGTATTTCCATCATGCGTGCGAGCTGCTCGCGGCGGCTGTCGAGAGCTTCGCGGCGCGCTACCGGTGCGTTGAAATTGGCGAGCGTCACGACGCCTCCTTCCACCACGCCGCCGGCGCGCGGCCGTTGCGGACCAGCGCATCGATTTGCGCGGTTACATATTCCGGGTCGGGTAGATAGAGCTTCTCGAGCGCGCCGCTGTAGGGAATCGGCGCGTCAGGCAGCGTGATGCGGTGCGGCGGCGCCTTCAGCGCGCCAAAAGCATCGCTGGTGATGGCAGCCACCACGTCGCCGCCCCAGCCGGTTCCGGCCGGCGCTTCTTCCAGCGTTATCAGCCGGCCGGTCCGCGCCACCGAGGCGGCTACCGTCTTACGGTCCCACGGCGCCAGCGACAGCATGTCGATGACCTCGACGTCCGCATTGGTCTTGTCTGCGGCGGCCAGCGCCACTTTCAGCATCGCGCCGGCGGTGACCAGCGTCGCATCCCGCCCGGGCCGCGTGATCTCGGCGCTTCCCAGCGCAATACGAAATGCCGGGTCGCCGTCGAACTCCTCGCGCTCGCCGTAGAGTATCCGCGGTTCGAGCACGATCACCGGATCCGGATCGTCGATCGCCGCACGCAGCAGGCCATAGGCGGTGCGCGCGCCGCTTGGCACGCACACCTTGAGCCCGGGCGTGCCGCGGAACCAGTGGTCGAGCATCTGCGAGTGCTGGCAGGCAAAACCCTGGCCGGCGCCCGCCGAGGCGCGCATCACCATCGGAACGGTGAGCCGCCCGCGCGACAGGTAGCGCATCGTCGCCGCCTCGGTCGTGAGCTGGTCGAGCGCCACGCCGGCAAACTCGATGAACATCATTTCGACGACCGGCTTGAGGCCGCAGATCGCAGCCCCCACCGCGGCGCCCATGAAACCCATTTCGGAAATTGGCGTGTCGATGACGCGGTCGCGGCCATATTTGCCGATCAATCCCTCAGTACACTTGAAGGCGCCCCCGGCGTCGCCGATGTCCTCGCCCATCAGCACGACGTCGCCGTCGGCGGCCATGGCGTCGTCCAGTGCCTTCAGCACAGCCTGGCGCATGCGCATCAGGGCCACGGGTGGTACTCCATTGCTATTGCCGACGTCATGGACGGTGTCGTTCTAGGCCGAGCGTCGGGGTTTGGTCAATCGATTGACGTCGCGCGATTTGGCGGTCGAGCCGCGCAGCTTCAGCTGCGGTGGCGTGCGCACGATCACGCTCTCCGGGGCGGCGCCGTCGATCAGGGCAATGAGCACGTCGACGGCCTGGTGCGCCATCTCGTCGACCGGCAGCGCCACCGTGGTCAGTGACGGCGTCAGGAACTCGGCAAGCTCGCTGTCGTGCAGGGCGACCAGCGAGACGTGCTCGGGAATGGCGACGCCGAGGCGCCGCGCGGCGCGCAGCACGCCCATGCCGATGGCGAAAGTCGAGGCGAAGATCGCGGTCGTTTGCGGGTACTCGCTGAAGATGCGCGCCGCAACAGCCGCGCCGGCTTCCGCGTCCACTGCGTCGCCGTCGAGGAGCAGCGGCTTGAGGCCCGCGCGCTCGCCGGCGGCGGCGAAGCCGACCCGCCGGCGCGTTGTCGTGTCGATATCGCTTGGGCCGAAGATGCCGGCGACCGCGGTGTGGCCAAGCTCGACGAAATGTTCCATCGCCAGCGCCGCACCGGCAGCATCGTCGAGGGTGACGGTCGGTCGTACGCCGCGCACACGCCGGTTGATCATCACCAGCGGACCGAATCCGCCATTGGCGACACGTCGCAGGAAAGCGTCGCCATGCACGCCGCTCGCCGTCAGCAGTCCGTCGACGCGGCCTTGTTGCAGCAGCCGCGTGAAGGTCGCGTCCTCCTCGCCGTCCATGTGTGTCCCGAAGACCAGCCCGTAGCCGCGCTCGCGTGCCCTGAGCTCCGCGGCGCGGATGATCTCCGCGTACATCGGGTTGGTGAGGTTGGGCAGCATCAGGCCGAGGGTCCACGTCCGTGCCATGCGCAGCCCGCGCGCCACGACGTTGGGCTGGTAGCCCAGCGTCCGCGCCGCCTCGAGGATACGCTCGCGCGTGGTGGGCGAGGCGCTCGCCTTCGGATGGTTGTTGAGCACCCGCGAGACCAGGCTGACGTCCACCTCGGCACGCGCCGCCACATCGCGGATCGTGACGCGCTTGGGCTTCGGCGGCGGTGCCGGTCGTGTCTTGCGCGCAGCCTTCGCCATCGGGCGTCTCGCCGGTCCTGGTGCGGTTCGGGTGCGTCGCCTGTTCACCGGAATGCACTCACGGCCTGTAATCACCGAAAGAACGCGCCGTTTCAATCAGTTCGACGCGAAATCCATCGGGATCGATCAGGTAGACGGCCCGTCCGCCGGCGTTCGGTCCAACGGTCGGCGTTACCGGCTTCGAGACGCTCTGCACCCCGGCTTTGGTCAGGCGCTCGTAGAGGGCGTCGAGCTCGTCGACATTGAAGGCGATATGCCCGTTGCCGATGTTGCCGTTGGCCATGTCCACCGTCTTTTCCGGAATGCCGCGATATTCGAGCAGCTCAAGGAACACCTCGGAGCCTGGAATGCGCAGCACGGCCGCGTGCAGATCGACGTCCGCGTAGCCGACGAGCTCGCGGATGTAAGGGGCCTGCGGGTTCCATTGGAACGCCACTTCGAATCCGAGCAGGTCACAGTAGAAAGCGATTGAACGCTCGAGCGAGCGGACGGTGAAGCCGGTGTGGTGGGCCCTGGTGATCTTCGCCATCGCTATGCCACCAGATATCCGTCGTCGCACATGATGGTATGGCCCGTGACCAGCTCGGAGGCGTCGCTCGCCAGGAATATCGCCGCGCCGATGAGCTCGCGCGGCTGGCCGAGGCGCTGGCGCAGCATCCGGCCCTTGATGAAATCGGCGGTGATCGAGCTGGTTTGCGCCGCCGCCTTGACCAGCGGCGATTCCATCAGCGTCGGGCCGATGCCGTTGACCCGCACGCCGCGGTCGCGCCATTCGAGCGCGAGACTTCGCGTCAGCTGCAGCACGCCGCCCTTGGAGGCGAGGTAGGCGCTCGCCCACGGGTAGGCGACGAACGCGCCGATCGAGGCGAGGTTGATGATGCTGCCCCTGTTCTGCTTCAGCATCTCGCGCCCGAACGCCTGGCAGCAGAGGTACGTGCCTTTGAGGTTGAGGGCGATGATGAAGTCGAACCGCTCTTCGGGAAAATCCTCCGCCGGACTGCGATGTGCGGAGCCGGCGCTGTTGACGAGGATGTCCACCCGGCCGTGGTCGCGCTTCACTGTTTCGGCCAGCGCGAAGCATTGGTCGCGCTCGCGCACGTCGAGCGTGGCGGCAACGGCGGTGCCGCCCTGCGTGCGGATGATGTCGACCGTCGCTTCGGCGCCAGCCGTGTTGATGTCCGCGGCAATCACCGTCGCACCGGCCTGCGCGTAGCCGATCGAAATTGCCTGGCCGAGTCCGCTGCCGCCGCCGGTGACCACGGCGACCCGCCCCTTGAGATCGAAGAGGTTGCTGACGTAGCCGGCCGGGACCGGCGGCTCAGTGTTGGCCATGGGCTACTCCGCGAGAATGTGGTCGGGATCGTCGTGCGGCTGGCCGAGCGCCCATTCGCGATTGACCAGATCGCCGAATCCGGGCGCGGCGGGGAGGGCGCGCATGCGCCCATCGCCGTCGAGAACCGGCTGCACCAGGCTGTCGGCATAGGGATCGACCCCCGTCCACGGCACGCCCCATTCCACCGGACAATCGCTGAACCCCCACGCCGAGAAAACCTGGCTGTGCACGTGAGCGAACATGTGAGCGGCGAAGCGCTGGTCGGCTTTGAGGCATTCGTCCACGATGGCGCGTCCGCCGGTGATGCCGCCCATGCACGTGAGATCGATGCGCACGACATCGACCGACCCGGCCTGGATCAGCGCTTCCGGATAGTATGAGCCGCCCTGTTCGTCGCCCTGCGCCAGCGGGATTGGCTGCACCTTGCGCAATTCGGCCAGCATGCCGGCGTTGCCCGGTGGAAAGATGTCTTCGATCCAGCCGAGGTTGAGATGCTCGATGCGGCGCGCATAGGCGACGGCATCGGCCACCGACGAGAACATCCAGGCCAGGTCCGAGCCCAGCCAGCTGGTCGGCGCGGCGTCGCGCGCCGCCTGCAAACGCGCCGCCGATTCATCGAGGCTCGCACCCATCGGCGCCTTGAACCGGCGCCAGCCCTTGTCCCAAAGGCCGGCAACCTGCGCCCCGACCGCCGCGGCGTTCATCGACGCCGGCGGGTAGCCGATGATCGCGGTGGCCGGCATCGCGCCGGCGCGGCCGCCGAGGAACTCGGCGATCGACTTGTCGGCGATCTTCGCAGCCGCGTCCCATGCCGCAAGGTCGACGAGCGAAAGCGCGCGCAAGCCGACGCCGGCGCTGTGCGAGGCGAAGCTGCGCCCCTTGGCGACGCGGAAGGTTTTCGTCCGTTCATCGACAAGGGAGCCGATGTAGACCGGCGCGATCGATTTGCGGATCTGCTCCGCCACCGCGCCATCGCGCGTCAGCGTGAACGCCCAGCCGGTGTGACCGCTGTCGGTGGTCAGCCGCACGACCGCGAACTCGCGCACCTTCATGATCCAGTCGCCGAAAACCACCGGCGCCGGCAGTTGTCCCTGGATCGTCGCGACGGCGATCCCGGTGATCTTGGCTGGCCGAGAAATGAGCGTCTCCCGCAGGCTTCGTTCTTGTTGTTGATCGATGCCACGATAGGGGCGGGAATCCAAGTGGTCAACCGATTGATGCGAAGCCGAGATCAAACGATTGACAACGTCGGGCGAGGCCGCTTAGGTTCGCGATTGGAAACGCAGGCACGCACGTGCGTGCGCGTTTTTCGGGCCTCGCGTGGCGGGGCCTGCCCGTTAATCAACGAGGATCGGCGCATCGCCGCCGTCCCGCATTTCCGAAGGGGGGAATGCCGTGACCAAGACGAAAGGTGCATTGGCCGCATTGGCGGCAGCGTTCATCGGGCTCGCTGGCATCTCTGCCGCGCACGCCGACACGACGCTGGAATATTGGACGTGGAACAACGAAGGCGACTACGTCAAGGTCGACCAGGCCGCCATCGATCGCTTCCAGGCCGCCAATCCGGGCGTGACCATCAAGGTCACCTACACGCCCTACGGCGACTACATGACCAAGCTCAAGGCGGCGCTTGCCGCCGGTCAGCCGCCGGCAATCTTCCAGGTGCCGTGGGACAGCGGCTTCCGCGATCTGGTCGAGAGCGGCAAGCTCGCGCCGATGTCGTCGGTGCTCGCCACCGGCTTCCCGGCAATCAGCCAGAGCGCGCGTGATTTCGTGACGCTGAATGGCGAGGTCTGGGCGCTGCCGCTCGACCTGAACACACTGCAGATCGCCTACAACGAGGACGTCTTCGCGGCCGAGGGTCTGAAGCCGCCGACGTCGGCTGACGACCTCAAGGCCATCGCCGCCAAGCTCAAGGCAGACGGCAAGTTCGGCATCGCCCTCGGCACCAAGGATAAGTGGGCCGGCGGTGACGCCTGGTTCGCGCAGCTCGCCTATACCGACAAGACCGGCAAGCTCTTGGCCGATGCCGACGCCGGCAAGGCCGACTGGAACGATCCGGCCTTCGTCGCGGCCGGTGATCGCGTCGCCGATCTGGTGAAAAGCGATGTCTTCGCGCCCGGCGCCAACTCCATGGGCGCCTTCAACGAGTCGCTCGACCTGTTCGTCTCCGGCCAGGCCGCGATGTTCTACCCGGTCGGCAACTTCATCTCCGGCGGTATCGACGACAAGGTCGCCGGCGCCTTCAAGTGGGATCTGTTCCCGTTCCCGGGTGATGCCGGGCAGGAGGCGACGCCGTCCGGCGGCATAGCGCGCATGTTTGCGCTGCCCAAGGACGGCGCCAACAACGATCTCGCCGCCAAGTTCCTGCGTACTTTGACCGACAAGGATGGCGAAGCGGTGCTGATCAAGTACAACTTCATCCCGTCATGGCCGGTCGACGTGCCCGCCGATGCCTCGCCGCTCTACAAGAATTTCGTCGCGGCGCAGGGCAAGGCGCGCAGCCGCACGATCTATACCCCGGCGGTCAATGCCGCGCTGCTCGATGGCATGCAGGCCATCTTCGACGGCGGCTCGTCGGGCAAGGAGCTGGCGGCCTCGCTGGCGGCGGCGGCCAAGAAGTAGCGCCCAGGGCGTCGGGGCAGAAGGCGGCGTCGGTCCGTAAAGCTGGATGAGCGTGCAGTCTGCCTCCGTCCCCAGTCCCATCAGCATGGTGCGGCGCCGCGAGCGCCGCACCACCCCCGCCATCGTCGGCATCGGGTTCGTCGCGCCGACGGTCGTGATCTTCGCCGGCTTTGTCGCAGTCCCCATCGTCGCGGTCTTCCTGACGTCGTTCACGCGATGGACCGGCTTCGACATCGGCGCCATCAGCTGGATCGGCTTCCAGAACTACGCCGACCTTCTCCGTGACCCGATCTTTCTGCGCGCCTTTGCGCACACTCTCATCTTTACGATCGCTACTACCGTGCTGCTCAACGCGGCGGGGTTCGGCCTGGCGCTCCTCGTCAACACCCATGTCCCCGGCGCGCACTTCCTGAAGGCGGTGCTGTTCCTGCCGGTCCTGCTCTCGCCGGTGATCGTCGGCCTGATGTGGTCGGGTCTGCTGCGTGGCGTCGGGGGCGGGCTGAACCAGCTGCTCGAGTTCGCTGGCATCATCCACCAGCCGGTCTTCTGGCTTGGCGACAAGCGCTTCGCGCTGGCGGCGATCATCCTCGCCACCGTCTGGCAGTTCGCCGGCTACGACATGATCCTCTACTACGCCGGCCTGCAGAACGTGCCGCACAACCTGCTCGAGGCCGCCGAGCTCGACGGCGCCGGTTACGGCCGCAAGCTCCGCCATGTCGTCATTCCTTCGCTCTACCACGTCATGTCGGTGGTCGTTCTGCTCAACGTCATCGGCGGGCTGCGCATCTTCGACATCGTCTACGTGATGACGCGCGGCGGCCCGAACCGCAGCAGCGAGGTGCTCGCCACGTACATGTACGAGCAGGGCTTCCAGCTCAACGCCATGGGCATCGCCTCCGCCATCGCTGTCATCATCGTGCTGCTTGCCGTCGTCGCCAGCGCGCTCCGCATCAGGATTCTGCGCCATGTCGATTAGCGCGGAAGCGACTGGGATTCCGCGTCATCCGCTGACGCGGGCGAGCCTTTCGGCCGGTGCGGTGGTGCTCGCCGTCGTCGTGCTGGCGCCGGTGGTCTGGGTGCTCAGCCTGTCGCTGAAGACGCCGCGCGAGACGCTCAGTCCCGGAATGTTTCCGGCCAGTCCGCAATTCGGCAATTACCCGACCGCGTGGGTGCAGTTCGGTCTCGGGCAGCTGTTTCTGAACAGTGGCGTCATCACCGTCGCTTCCGTCGCGCTCACCATCGTCGCGGCGATGTGCGCCGCCTACGCCTTCACCAAGGTGCGCTTCCGCGGCAGCGAGACGCTGTTTTCCGTTCTGCTGCTCGGCGTCGTCGTCCCGCCGTCAGCGCTGGTCGTGCCGCTGCTCATCCAGATGCGCTACCTCGGCCTTTACGATACGCGCCTCGGCCTCACGCTGGCCTACGTCGCGTTCGGCCTGCCCATAGCGACGCTCGTCTTCCGCGGCTTCTTCGTCTCGATCCCCCACGAGATCATCGAGGCCGCCCGCCTCGACGGTTGCTCCGAGAACCGCATCCTGTGGCGCATTCTGGCGCCGCTCGCCCGTGGCGCCATCGCCACCGTCACGATCCTGCTCTTCCTCGCCAACTGGAACGAGTTCATCCTTGCGCTCGTGCTGCTCCGCGACAACGCGAGCTTCACCTTGCCGCTCGGCATCAACGCGCAGCTCGGCCAGTACACCAGCGCGTATCAGCTCATCGCGGCCGCCTCGATCATCGCCTCCCTGCCGATCTTCGCGATCTACCTCGCCCTGCAGGGGCATTTCGAGCGCGGCGTCACGGAAGGAGCCCTGAAGGCATGAGCAAGCTTGCAGGCAAGGTGGCACTGGTAACCGGCGCCGGTTCCGGTCTCGGCCGTGGTTCCGCCGCGGCGCTGGCGAAGGCCGGCGCCGCGGTCATCGTCAACGACGTGGATGCGAAAGGCGCCGCCGAGACCGTCGCCGCGATCCGCGCCGCCGGCGGCAAGGCTGAGGCGAGCGTCGGCGACACCAGCAAGGTCGCCGATGTCCGCGCCGCGATCGCGCTCGCGACCAAAACGTTCGGCGGCCTCGACATCGTCCACGCCAACGCTGGCGTCGAACGCTATGTCGCGCTGGAAAAGATGAACGACGCCGACATGAACCTGCTGCTCGACGTCGACCTGAAGGGCGTGCTCATCGCCTTCCGCGAAGCCATACCCGTGCTCCGCGCCCGCGGCGGCGGCACGCTGATCGCCACCTCATCCGTCCAGGCCAGCCACAGCCTGCACGGCTGCGTGGTCTACGCCGCCGCCAAGGCCGGCGTCATCGCCGCCGTGCGCACGCTGGCGCTCGAGGTCGGCAAGGACAACATCCGCTGCGTCGCGGTTTCGCCCGGCACCATCGACACGCCGATGCTCACCCGCGATCTCGCCGATATGAACGTCAGCGAGGCGGAAGGTTTCCTGCAGCGCGTGCGCGACGCCAATACGCTCGGCCGCATCGGCACACCCGACGAAGTCGGCAAGGTCGTCGTCTATCTGGCCAGCGACGACGCCAGCTACATCACCGCCACCAACATCGTCGTCGACGGCGGCTTCACCGCCGTGAAGACGTTCTGAGCCGAAGGGGAGGAAACCACACCATGCCGACGCTCATCCCCACCGAACCGGTCGCCCTCGACAGGTGCGAGGCCTTCGCTTCCGGCCTCGATCATGCGGAAGGCATCGCCGTCACGCCGAAGGGCGAGATCTACGTTGGCGGCGAAGCCGGCCAGATCTATCGCATCGAGGACGACAAGCCGCGCCTCATCGCCAACACCGGCGGCTTCCTGCTTGGGCTCGCGGCCGATGCCGACGGGCGCATCTATGCCATCGACAATGTCGCCAAGACCGTGTGGCGCTACGACCCCGCCAGCGGCGCGCTGAGCAGCTTCGCCGGCCCGCCGAAAGTGAAGCTGCGCGTGCCCAACTGGGGCGCCTTCGATTCTCGCGGCAATTACTACCTGACCGACTCCGGCGACTGGATGGGCAACGACGGCTGCATCTGGGTGGTGCGTCCGGGCGGCAAGGTCGAGTTGTGGAGCGAGGAGAGCCGCGCCTTCCCCAACGGCTGCTGCCTGTCGCACGACGACCATAGCCTCTATGTGGTGGAAAGCGTCGCCGGCGCGAAGGAAGCTGCGACCGTGCCCTCGGCGATCGTCGAGATCCCGATCGAGAAGTCTGGGAAGGCCGGCAAGCGCCGCGTCGTCGTCGATCTCGGCATCGCCGTGCCGGATGGCGTCGCCTGCGCCACCGATGGCTCGCTGATCATCGCGTGCTACCGGCCGGACGTGATCTACCGCTGGCATCCGAAGGACGGCCTGTCCGTCCTCGCCGCCGATCCGCGCGGCACCATGATCGCCGCGCCCACCAACGTCGCCTTCGTCGGCCCGGGCCTGGAAACGCTCGTCGTTCCCAATCTCGGCCGCTGGCATCTGACACGTGGCCGCTTCGGCGTCGCCGGCATTCCGCTGAATTATCCGACACGCGATCAGCTCGGCGGCTGAGGCCGGCGGGCGAGGAGTTCCCATGCGCAGTACCCTCAAGATGCCGAAGCTGGGTGACGCGGTCGATGCGGTCGTCATCACCGAGATCAAGGTCGCGCTCGGTGATCGTGTCGAAAGCGGGCAGCCGCTGTTCGTGGCCGAGACCGACAAGACTGAGGTCGAGGTGCCGTCGCCATTCGCCGGAACCGTGGTCGAGATCAAGGTCGCGGTCGGCGACGAGGTCGCGACCGGGGCGCCCACCTTCGCGCTGGAGAGCTGAGCGATGGGGCGGGTGTTCGAGGCACGCGAGCGCCGCTTCGGTGGTTACCTCGAGGATTACGAGGTCGGCGATGTATTCCGCCATTGGCCGGGTCGCACGATTACCGAGGCCGAGGACCACATGTTCTGCATGCTCACCATGGCGGCGAGCCCGATTCATGTCGATCGCCACTACGCCGAGCACGAGACCGAGTTCGGCCGCAACGTCATCGTTGGCACGTTCATCTATGCCTCGCTGATTGGCATGAGTGTCCCCGATATTTCTGGCCGCGCAATTGCCAGCCTGGGCGTCAGCGAGCTTCGTCATCTCGCGCCGCTGTTTCACGGCGACACGCTCTACGGCACGAGCGAGGTGCTGACGGTGAAGCCGTCCGCCTCGCGCCCGGGGCAGGGCATCATCACCGTCCGCACCGATGGCCACGATCAGAATGGCCGTCACGTCTGCACGTTCACCCGCGCCGTGCTGCTCCCCATGCGACCCGTCGTGCAACCCAAGGAAGGCGCCTGATGGATACGTCTTCCTCGCCGCCGTCGGCTCTGGCCGGTGTGCGCGTCGTCGAGCTGGCGACGGTGGTCGCCGGCCCGGGCACCGGCAAATACCTCGCCGATTTCGGCGCCGAGGTGATCTAGGTCGAGGCGCCCGGTGGCGACCCGACGCTCCGCATGGGCTGGCGC
>DASZQY010000170.1:0-5333 GCA_035549395.1 Bauldia sp. | reverse complement strand
TGCAGCGCCCACACCATCGCGTCGAGCGGATTGGTGATGCAGATGACGAACGCCTTGGGCGCGTATTTCTTGATGCCGGCGCCGACCTGCTCCATCACCTTGAGGTTGATGTCGAGGAGATCGTCGCGGCTCATGCCGGGCTTGCGCGGCACGCCGGCGGTGACGATGCACACGTCGGCGTTCTTGATCGCCGCGTAGGCCGAGGTGCCGGCAATCTCGGCATCGAAGCCGGCGACCGGCGAAGCTTCCGCGATGTCGAGCGCCTTGCCCTGCGGCACGCCCTCCATCACGTCGAAAAGAACGACGTCGCCGAGTTCCTTGAGGCCGATGAGATGGGCGAGTGTGCCGCCGATCTGACCGGCGCCGATCAACGCGATCCGTGCACGAGCCATGAGCCGGGATTTCCCTGTTATGGGACAGATGACGGGACCGGTCGGCCCCGTGAGGAGGCGCCGTTGCACTAACTCTATTGGTGGTGCGGTGCAAGAGCGGCTTGTGCCGAATTATGCGCCGATTGCGTTCGCCGCGGTGACGCCGTGATGGGCACCGGCGAGCCAGGCGGCCGAGCGCATTTCGATGAGGCGCGACACGGTGCGCGGGAAAGCCGCCGCCTCTTCGCCGTCGCCGGCGAGATAGAGCGCCACAGGTTCCGCGGCCGCCGATGCGACGAGATTGACGCCGTGATCGTAGAGCGTGTCGATGAGCAGGATGAAGCGGCGCGCAACGTCGCGCTCCTCCTCGCCGATGATCGGGATGTGGTCGACGACCACCGTGTGGAACGCGCGCGCGATCTGGATGTAATCGTTTGCAGCGAGCGGCGCGCGGCAGAGGTCGGCGAAGCCGAAACGCGCCACGCCGTCGACCGCCTGCGGAATGCGGATGTCGCGCCCGCGGGTGCGCAGTGCCGCAGCCTCGCCACGGCGCGTGCCGGTGAGGCTGAGCCAGATCGCGTCGAGCGCCGCATCGGAGGCCGCTCCGAGCGGCGTGACGTAGACCGGCGTGCCGGCGAGCTTGGCCAACCGGTAGTCGGTATCGACGTCGAGCCGGAATATGTCGCAGTGCTGCTCGAGGAGCGCGACGAAGGGAAGGAAGAGGCCGCGGTTGAGACCACCGCTGTAGAGATCCTCCGGCGGCACGTTGGAGGTCGCGACCAGCACGAGGCCGTCGGCGAAAAGCGCGGCGAACAGGCGCGACAGGATCATCGCGTCGGCAATGTCGGTGACGGCGAACTCATCCAGGCAGAGCAGCCGCGCCCCACGCAACACCTCCGCGGCAACCGGCGCCACCGGATCGGACGCGCCGCCGCTGCGCGCCGCGTGCAGCCTGTCCTGAACCTCGCCCATGAACTCGTTGAAGTGGATGCGCCGTTTGCGTTCGACCGGAGCGGCGCCGAAAAACGCATCCATCAGCATTGTCTTGCCGCGCCCGACGGCGCCATGAATGTAGAGCCCGCGCGGCGACGCGGCGGTCCGACCGAGGAGGCGCGCGAAGAGGCCGCCGCGGACCGGCTCCGCCAGGTCCGCGCAAAGCCGGTCGAGACGGCCGACGAGACGCCACTGCGCGCTGTCTTCGCCGATCTCGCCGGTGGCAATTTTTGCCGAGTACGCCGCAGCAACCGGGCCCGGCGCGAAGGAAGCGTCGCCCGATGTCATGCGCGTCCGGGACTCAGCGGTAGAAGGTGATCGGCTGTCCGTTGGCGGTGCCGTCGAAACGGTTGTTGCCGGACGAGGTGAGCGTCGCCAGCGGTGCACCGCCCTGCCCGGCCAGCACCACGCTGGTGCCGTTCAGGTTCCACGCCGACACCCCTTTGAGCAGGGCCGAGTTGCACCCGCGCGTCGAGGCGCGGAAGCCACCGGTCCACGACGTCAGCGTCATGAACAGCTGGCAGGAATCGGTGCCCGAGGTGATCGTCCACCCGCCGAGAAGATCGGTGCGCGCCACGGTGCCGGCAACGCCGGCATCGGTCGGCGCGTTGAGCGCCGTTGTCGTGCCCGCCGGCGGCGCCAGCGGCTGCAGCGTGGGATCCAGGGCGCCGGCGTCTGCGGGCGGCAGCGGCTGGCCGTTGGCGTCAGTTCCCGGCGCCGGCAGGCTGGAGCTCTCGACCGGGGCCGGAGCACCCGGTGGCGGCGGCAACTGCTGGTCTTCGATGGTGGCGGTATTGCGTTTCCACGGCAGGCCGATGGCACCGAACGATCCGCATCCCGCCAGCGCAACGGTCAGCGCGATCGGCACCACCACGTGTCTGAAAGCCATTGGGCAGTCCTTGTCAGGGGTGTCGCGACGGACAGCAAGCCATCGCTCCCCGAATCATCCGGCAGGATCGCAGCGGGTATGGGCGGCTGCAACGTCTGACGGAATAACGGCGCAATCTAGACCGCGCCCGGCGCAAATTTCCACTATCCGTTGCGGCCTAGACCCGCCGTTCCACCATCATCTTCTTGATCTCGGCGATCGCCTTGGCCGGGTTCAGTCCCTTGGGGCAGGTCTGCGCGCAGTTCATGATCGTGTGGCAGCGGTAGAGGCGGAACGGATCCTCGAGATTGTCGAGGCGTTCGCCCGTTTCCTCGTCGCGCGAGTCGATCAGCCAGCGATACGCCTGGAGCAGGACGGCCGGACCGAGGAAGCGCTCGCCGTTCCACCAGTACGACGGGCACGAGGTCGAGCAGCAGGCGCACAGGATGCACTCGTAGAGGCCGTCGAGCTTCTGCCGGTCGTCGTGGCTCTGCCGCCATTCCTTCTCCGGCGTCGGCGTTTCCGTCTTTAGCCACGGCTCGATCGAGCGCAGCTGCGCATAGAACGTCGACAGGTCGGGCACGAGGTCCTTGACCACCGGCATATGCGGCAGCGGGTAAATGTTGATCGGCCCGTCGATGTCGTCCATCGCCTTGGTACAGGCGAGCGTATTCGAGCCGTCGATGTTCATGGCGCACGAGCCGCACACGCCTTCGCGGCACGAACGCCGGAAGGTGAGCGTTGGATCGATGTTGTTCTTGATCCAGATGAGCGCGTCGAGAACCATCGGCGCCATCTCGGCGCGGTCGATGGTGTAGGTATCGATGTGCGGGTTCTCGGGCGTGTCCGGGTCGTAGCGGTAGACGCGGACCTCGGTGACGGCGCCTTTGGCACTGGCCGGCTTCGGCCAGGTCTTGCCGGTGCCGACCTTGGAATTTCTGGGGAGGGTGAATTGAACCACGGGCAGCTCGTGGCGCTGACGGACGGGATACGTCCGACTCTATAGCCGACGGCGGCGCCGCCGGCCAAGCCTTCGTTCAGCCCAGGCGGATTTCTCTCAGCGCAGGTGGACCGGGATGACGAGCTTGAGGCCCGACCAGACGTCGTCGACCGCGGCGACCTTGACGTCGACGAGGTCGAGCTTGAGCGCCTCGGAACGCACGACGTCCTCGGTGATGTCGGTCGGCACCCGGGCGGCCTTCTTGGGCCACGAAATCCAGATCATGCCGTCGCGATTGAGATACTTGCGCAGCTTGGGAAGCCCGGCGGCGAGCTCGGCGCGCGACGTGGTGAAGGCGTGGATGGCGTCCCAGGTTTGCGGGCCGAGCGGCCGCGACCAGTCGCCGCGCCGCGCGACCTTGCCGAAATCGACCGAAGCCGTGAGCTCGGTCAGATGTTCCGGCAGCGCGACGAACGCGATCGAGGAGCCTTCCTTGTAGCCGAGCTTCTCGTGGAGCGGCTTTACCGAGTATCCGGACTGCGAAAGTGTAGCGAGTGCCATGACGAAATTTTCCTTCCGGCCGCGCCGGCACGATCCACGCCGGCGGCATATCGAAACGGACAGGATCGTCGTGGGAAACCACGCTAAGGTACGGAATTCACTGTCGAATCCCGACCGTTTCGGGCCACATGTAAAATAGGGGATCGGCGACAAAACGTCATGCCCTTTTGCCGCCAGAGTCACCGAAATAGCTAATTCGGTCCTGCTCGCTCGAACGGCTCTCTTAAACTATTGATTTTATTTGATAAAATCGGCCAGCCGCCTGCCTGATTTTCAGGCAGGTCGTGGATCACGCTATCGCCGGCGCAAGAAAATCGACGGGCGCCGCTTAGTAAACGCGAGCTTTCGGCTCGATGTACTGGACGTCATTGGTGAGCGTGTAGGTGTGCACCGGGCGCTCATCCAGGGTCACCGTTCGCTTCGCGGGATCGATCCAGGCCAGCGTGTGCTTCATCCAGTTCTTGTCGTCGCGCTCGGGATAATCCTCGCGAGCATGGGCACCGCGCGATTCGGTCCGCGCCAGGGCCGAATCCATCGTCACCACCGCCTGAGCGATGAGGTTGTCGTATTCCAGCGTCTCGATGAGGTCGCTGTTCCAGATCAGCGAACGATCGGTGACGCGGATGTCGTCGCTGCCGCCCCACACCTGATGGATGCGCTGGTGGCCTTCGGACAGCACCTCGCCGGTGCGGAACACGGCGCAGTTCTCCTGCATCGCGCGCTGCATCCGCATCCTGAGCTCGGCCGTCGGCGTGCCGCCGCTGGCGTTGCGGAAACGGTCGAGACGGGCGACGGCGAAATCGCCGGCGTCCTTCGCCAGCTCGCGGGGTGTGGCACCTTTCTCGATCGTGTCGGCGGCACGCCGGGCAGCGGCGCGGCCGAAGACGATGAGGTCGGTGAGCGAATTGGAGCCGAGACGATTGGCGCCGTGAATCGACACGCACGCCGCCTCGCCGACCGCCATCAGGCCGGGCACGATGGTATCGGGATCGCCGTTCACCTTGGTCAATACTTCGCCGTGATAGTTCGTCGGGATGCCGCCCATGTTGTAGTGGACCGTGGGCAGCACCGGGATCGGCTCGCGCGTGACGTCGACGCCGGCGAAAATGCGCGCCGATTCCGAGATGCCCGGCAGCCGCTCCTGGATGACCTTGGGGTCGAGGTGCGACAGGTGCAGGAAGATGTGGTCCTTCTCGGGCCCGACGCCCCTGCCCTCGCGGATCTCGATGGTCATGGCACGCGAGACGACGTCGCGCGACGCCAGGTCCTTGGCGTGCGGCGCGTAACGCTCCATGAAACGCTCGCCCTCGGAGTTGGTGAGGTAGCCGCCCTCGCCGCGCACGCCCTCCGTGATCAGCACGCCGGCGCCATAGACGCCGGTCGGATGGAACTGAACGAACTCCATGTCCTGGAGCGGCAGCCCGGCGCGCAGCACCATGCCGTTGCCGTCGCCGGTGCAGGTGTGAGCCGAGGTGCAGGAGAAGTAGGCGCGGCCATAGCCGCCGGTGGCGAGGATGGTCTTGTGGGCGCGGAAGCGGTGCAGCGTGCCGTCTTCCATCGACAGCGCCACGACGCCGCGGCAGGCGCCGTCTTCCATGAT
>DASZQY010000169.1:0-7766 GCA_035549395.1 Bauldia sp. | reverse complement strand
TCGGTGGCGCGCGGCTCGTGGGTCGGCCTCAGACAGCCCAGCGCATCGACATCGGCGTGGAACTGGCGCTCGGTCTTCTCGGTCACGGCGCGAATGGCGTCGTTCAGCGGCAGGTCCGGGTATTCCTCGGCGGCACGGGCGTTGATCTTGTCGTCGACGTCGGTGATGTTGCGGACATACGTCACGTGCTGTTCGCCGTAGAGATGGCGAAGCAGCCGGAACAGCACGTCGAAGACAATCAGTGGCCGGGCGTTGCCGATATGGGCGAAATCGTAGACGGTCGGCCCGCAGACGTACATGCGCACGTTCTTCGGGTCGATCGGAACGAATTCATCCTTCGTTCGCGTCAGCGTATTGTGGAGCCTGAGGCCCATGCCGAAACGTCCCTCGCCCGCCGGCCGGGCGATCGTCTCATCTTGGGGAAGGGTAAGAGAGGACGGCCTCAGCCAGCAGTGTTGCTAGCCGGTAATGATGATCCAGGAAATGCAAATCGCGTATGAACGCGTCGCAGCCGTCATGGCGGGTGCAATCGCCCATTTCGCCGCAAAATGCAAGGCCGCTGGCCCCCGCCTAGCGGGGGCTTTGGTTGCCTGCGCGCTCGCCGCCGTCACAGGCCCGGCCATCGCCGCCAGCGGCCTCAACGCCCAGGCGCCGATCGAAACCGTCTTCGCCAACTGGCTGCGCGACGAGATTCGCCCCCAGGCCATCGCCGCGGGCGTCTCAGCGGCCATATTCGACAAGGCCACCGCCGGCCTCGAGCCCGACTGGTCGCTGCCGGAAGTGACGTTACCCGGGCAGCCCATCCAGCAGCCGGACTGGCAGGCCGAGTTTCGCAGCCCGGGGGCCTACTTCAACGAAAAGACCCTGGCCTCCCTTGCCGCTGCCGGCCAGCTTCAGCTTCGCCAGTGGTCGAAGACGCTGGCGGCAATCGAAAAACGCTATGGCGTGCCGAAGGAGATCATCGTTGCCATCTGGGCGCGTGAGACCGGCTTCGGCAGCGAGGTGCTCGGTCATTCCGCCATCCAGGTGCTGGCGACGGAGGCGTTCCGCGGCCTGCGCAAGGATACCTTTCGCGCCGAGCTGATAGCGGCACTGCAGATCGCGCAGACCGGCGAGGTCAGCGCCAACGACATGCGCTCGTCCAGTCTGGGGGCGCTCGGCCAGCCGCAGTTCCTGCCCTCGCAGTTCCTGAAGTACGCCGTCGACTTCGATGGCGACGGCAAGCGCAACATCTGGAGCTCGGTGCCCGACAGCCTGGCGTCGATCGCCAACTTCCTGAAGGGCAAGGGCTGGATCGCGGGGCGAAGCTGGGGTGTCGAGGCCAAGGTACCGGCGTCGGTGGCCTGCTCGCTGGAAGGCCCCGAGCAAGGCAAGCCGCTCGCGACCTGGGCAAAGCTCGATGTGAAGGGCGTCGACGGCCGGCCCCTGCCCGGGAACCCGGACTCGCCAGCCTATCTGCTGATGCCCGCCGGCCGCTTCGGCCCGGCGTTCGTCGTCAGCGACAACTTCTATCTGCTGAAGCAGTACAACAACTCCGATCTCTACGCCCTCTTCGTCGCCAACCTCGCCGATCGGCTCGCCGGTGACGGGCGCCGTTTCGTAGCACCGTGGCGCAACGTTGCTGCCTTCAGGCGTGGCGACGTCCGCACGATGCAGAACGCGCTGGTCGCGGCCGGTTACGATGTCGGCAAGGTCGACGGCTTCGTCGGATTCAAGACGCGGATCGCGCTTGGCCTCTGGCAGGCGAGGCACGGAGAACCGCCAACGTGTTTCCCCGATGCCGGCGACATCAACAGCATCCGCTGACCCCTGCGACAGATCGGAGCCTTGCTCACCGGAAATGTAATGTTATAACGTTTCGCAATACGACACCAACCGAGGCTTTCCTGATGAAGCGCTTGCTCCTTGCCCTTGGACTGGCCGGCTCCCTTGCGGCCCCCGCATTTGCCGCTGACCAGATTCCGGTTGTTGCTGCGGAGAACTTCTACGGCGATATAGGAGCCGCGATCGGCGGCAGCCATGTCGCCGTCACATCCATCCTCTCCAATCCCGATGAGGATCCCCACCTGTTCGAGGCGAGCCCCTCGGTGGCGCGCAATCTCGCCGCCGCCAGGCTCGTGATTTACAACGGCGCCGACTACGACCCATGGGTGGCGAAGCTGCTTGCCGCGAACAGCGCGCCTGGCCGCAGCGTCATCGTTGCCGCCGATCTCACAGGCAAGAAACCGGGTGACAACCCGCATCTCTGGTACGACCCGGCCACGATGCCGGCCGTGGCTGCGGCGATCGCTGCCAGGCTTGCCGCAATCGATCCGGCCGACAAGGCCGACTTCGATGCCAACCTCGCCGCGCTCGATGCTTCGCTGCAGCAGGTTGCCACCAAGGTCGCAGCGATCAAGGCGAAGTTCGCCGGCGCTGAGGTCACGGCCACCGAGCCGGTATTCGGCTATATGGCAAGTGCGCTTGGCTTGAAGATGCGAAACGAGTCGTTCCAGCTTGCGGTGATGAACGATACCGAGCCTAGCGCGCGTGACACGGCCGCGATGGAATCGGACCTGAAGAATGCGCGGGTGAAGGTGCTTTTTTACAACAGCCAGGTCACCGACCCACTGACTGAGCGGCTGCTGAAGCTCGCCAACGCGGCGCATGTGCCGGTGGTAGGAGTCAGCGAGACGGAGCCATCGGGAAAGACGTTTGCGACATGGATGCTCGATCAGCTCGACGCAACCGACAAGGCGCTGGCAGGCCCCTCCAGTTGAACGCGATTGACCTCGCCGGCGTCACTCTAAAGCTCGGCGGCCGAACGATACTCGACAACGTCTCGCTCTCCGTTCGCGAGGGCGAGTTCGTTGGTGTGCTTGGCCCGAACGGCGCCGGCAAGACGACGCTGATGCGCGCTGTTCTGGGGTTGCTCGCGCCGGCCGCGGGTCGGCTAGCGGTTCTCGGCAGTGCGGCACGGCGCGGCAACCCTGCCATCGGCTATCTGCCGCAGGTCCGCACGACGGTGGCCGACCTCAGGCTGAGCGGCCGCGAGTTCGTCGCCAGCGCCATCAATGGCACCCGGCTCGGGCTGCCAATCCTCAGTGCGAGGGACCGTGCCGCGCTGCACGAGGCATTCGCAGCGGTCGGAGCGGACGCGCTGGCGCGGCGGCCCATATCCGAACTGTCGGGCGGGGAGCGTCAGCGTTTGCTTTTCGCCCAGGCTCTGCTCGGCAGGCCGAAGATTCTACTGCTTGACGAGCCGCTGATCAGCCTCGATCCGCGGCGCCAGCGGGAGATCGTCGACCTCGCCGCCCGGCTCTGCCGCGAGATGGGCCTCACGGTTCTGTTCAGCGCCCACGAGCTCAGCCAGCTTCTCGGGGCGATCGATCGCGTGCTTTACCTCGGCAACGGCCACGCCGCGCTTGGCACCATCGACGAGGTCATCACTGCACCGGTGCTGTCGAGTCTTTACGGCACCCGCATCGAAGTCGTCAGGAGCGGATCGCACATCTTCGTGCTCTCCGATTCCGGCCCGGTCGAGGGAGAGGCGCACCTGCACGAGGACGGGCACGAACACGGCGGTCGTCACACGCATGGACATCCTTAGCTACGACTTCATGCGCACAGCATTCGCGGCGAGCGGCGTTGTCGCCATCGTCGCCGGCCTGACGGGCGTGTTTCTCGTCGGCCGCGGCCAGACGTTTGCCGGACACGCCCTCTCGCACGTCGGCTTTGCCGGCGCGACCGCCGCCGGTCTGGTCGGCGCATCGCCACTCGGTGGCATGATCGTGCTGACCGTGCTCGCCGGCATCGGTATGGGGCTCATCGGCGAGCGGCTCAGCGAGCGAGACGTCGCCATCGGCATCGTGCTGGCGGTGGCGCTCGGTTTCGGCCTGCTCTTCCTGCACTATTACACGTCGTTCGCCACCCAGGCGACGGCGCTGCTCTTCGGCAACGTACTTGCCGTCGACACCGCGACTCTGTGGTCGCTCGTCGCCCTGTCGGTCATCACCCTGATCGGGCTGGGCGCGATCAGCCGGCCGCTGCTGTTCGCCACGCTCCATCCCGAGCTCGCCGAGGCGCGCGGCGTGCCCATGCGCCTTATCGGCACCGTCTTCCTCGCCATCGTGGCCCTGACAGTGTCGGCATCGGTCCAGATTGTCGGCATCCTGCTCGTATTTACGCTGATGGTCGGCCCGGCCGCCGCCGCGCAGCGTCTGACCGCGACCCTGTGGTCGGCGCTGGCGTTGTCCGTAGGTCTGGCGGTGGCTGAAGCCTGGCTCGGCATCGTGATCGCCTTCTACACGGACTGGCCGACGAGTTTCTGCATCACCGCGCTGAGCGCCCTCGTCTACTTCGCCGCGATCGCGATCACGCGGCGCCGCATCGCCGGAGGCGGCGTTTGACCACGGCCCCGCCGCTCCGCATACTTGTCCGGCTGCAATAAAAGACGTGAACCGCGGCCGGGGGGTCCGGGTTGTGTAGGCGGCGGCGCCCTTGCGTCGCGCAAGCCATGGGCCTGTGAATGCGCTTTTCGGGCTGGATTTCGCTGGGTGCAGCGCTTGTGCTGTGCACCTCCGCAACCGTCGCGGAGGCCGACAATCTGTGCGTCGATCTCGAGGCGCAGCTGGTGCAGCTCGACCGGGGCAACGTCGGCGGGGACCCGCGCCAGTTCGACGCGCCGATCGCCAGGCTTCGCGCCCAGCTCGATGTCGCTACGGAACAGGCCCGCAACGGCAGCTGCATGGGCGGCTTCCTGTTCTTCAAGCCAACGCCCGACCCGCGCTGCGGCAAGGTCATGGCCGCAGCCAACAAACTCCAGGCGAACCTCGACCAACTGACGGCGCAGCAACAGCAACTCGAGAGCCAGAACGATCCCTTTGCTGTTTCGCGCCAGCGTCGCGACCTGCTCAGCCAGCTCGCCCAGAACAACTGCGGGCCGCAATACGCCGCCGCCAGCCAGCAGTCAGGCTTCGGCGGCTTCCTGAACGATCTGTTCGGCAACGCGCGCATCGATTCGCTGGACGATGAAGGCCCCTACTCCCAGCCGGTCGGCGGCACCTACCAGACGCTGTGTGTGCGCACGTGCGACGGTTTCTACTTTCCGATCAGCTTCGCCACCGTGCCCAGCCAGTTCGCCGCTGACGAAGCGACGTGCCAATCCATGTGTCCCGGCGGCCAGGCCGAGCTCTATACCCACCTGAACCCCGGCGAGGACGCCAGCCAGATGGTATCCCTGTCTGGCCAGCCCTACACGGCGCTGCCGAACGCGTTCCGCTTCCAGAAGGAATACGACAAGTCCTGCACCTGCCAGTCGGCCGGCCTGGCGGTGACGCAGGGCCCCATCCAGAACTTCTCTGATTTCGGGACCGCAGGCGGGTTGGAGCCGTATGACGGAACGACCGCCGATGCTGCGCCCGCCGTTCCGCTGCCGCATTTGATGCCGGCGCCCGGCGAAGACCCCGAGACCATTGCCGACCGCGCCGGCGGCTTTGTGCCGCGGCCGCCATCCGCGGCTGCGCCGCAGACGGCCGACAACACCGCCAACGTGCGTGTGGTCGGGCCGGACTTCTATTACGGGCAGTAGCGACCTAGGTCACAACAGGGGCTTCCGTTGCGGCGGCGGCTCTGCCAAAAACACGCATTCCGCCTTACGGAGTCGTCGCCGATGCAGTGGACCGCCTTCCCCGCCCGCTTGCCGCGGCTCGCCATCGCCGCCGCGCTCGTCGGAGCAACGCTTGCCCTCGCGGCATGCAGTGAGACGAGCGAGCCGATGCCGACGCTCGATCCGCCGAAGGTCATGTACGCGGCGATGACCGACGACGGCTTCAAGATACCTGCGATCAACACGCGGGCGGTCGATCCGAAGTTCCTCCGCCAGGTGGTCGATACTCCCACGTCGATACCCGGCGACGTCGGTGCCATCGTCGTCGATCCGGCCGACAAGTTCCTTTACCTCAACCTCGGCGGCGGCAAGTCGATGCGCTACGGCATCGGTGTCGGGCGCGAGGGCTTCGCGTGGACCGGCACGGCGACTATCCGCTCCAAGCAGCATTGGCCGAAGTGGTTCCCGCCCGCCGACATGGTGGCCCGCGACCCGAAGACCCGTCCCTATGCCAAGGGCATGGACGGGGGGCCGCACAATCCGCTCGGCGCCCGGGCGCTATACCTCTGGCAGGGCGATGTCGATACGCTCTACCGGCTCCACGGCACCAACGATCCGTCCAGCATCGGCAAGGCCGTATCCAGCGGTTGCATCCGCATGTTCGATCAGGACGTGATCGACCTCTACGAGCGCGCGCCGATCGGAACCGAGGTCATCGTGCTGCCGGTGCCGGGCGCCCTGCCGGCAATCCCGACGCCGCCGGTCGCGAGTGGCGACGACCTGAGCACCGCGACCAAGACCTAGCGCACGACTGTCAGCCGCGCAGCGGCGCGCGTGATCCCGGTATAGAGCCAGCGCGCCCGGTGCTCGCGGAAAGCGAAGCTTTCGTCGAACAGGACAACGGCGTCCCACTGGGAGCCCTGTGCCTTGTGGACCATGAGCACGTAGCCGAAATCGAACTCGTCGGATCGCCGGCGCTCGGAAAACGATAGCGCCTCCGCGGTCCCATCAAAGAACGCGGGGTTGATCGATACGAGTGCGCGCGAGCGGCCGGCTTCCTCCTCCCCCGGCGTCAGCGCGTAGCGTAACAATCCTTTCCGCGGAGTCCGCACCTCGTTCACGTTCCAGAGGCTGCCGTTGAGCAGCCCGCGTTTGCGGTTGTTGCGCAGGCAGACCAGCACATCATCGGCGACCGGCGCAGCGCCATCGCGATGCAGCAATTCGCGGATGCGGCTGTTGTAGGCCCGGCGGGTGGCGTTTCGCCCGACAAGCACCTGATCGGCCGCCAGCACTTCCTCCTGCTCGAGGTCGCCCCGGCCGATGACGCGGCTGTCGCCATAGGCGCCCTCCTCCAGCCTGCCGCCCTCGCGGACCGTCATCGACATGCGGATGATGCCATTCTCCGCCGCCTGGCGATGCACTTCGGTCAGCATCACGTCGGGTTCGGCTGCCGTGAAGTATCCACCGCCGGCGACCGGCGGCAGTTGCGCGGGATCGCCGAGCACGAGCACCGGCCGGCCGAACGACAGCAGGTCGACGCCGATCTCCTCGTCCACCATCGAGCATTCGTCGATGATGATGAGGCCGACCTTGCCGGCCTCGCTGTCACGATTGAGGGCGAAGCTCGGGCCGTTCTCGTCCTCGCCGCGGGAGCGATAGATCAGACTGTGAATGGTGCCCGCGCCGGCGCAGCCCTTGGTACGCATGACGTGCGCCGCCTTGCCGGTGTAGGCGGCGAAGACGACGCCGCCGTCCGTGCCTTCGGCGATATGCTTGGCCAGCGTCGTCTTGCCAGTGCCGGCATATCCAAACAGGCGGAATACCTGCGGCTCGCCCGCCTTGAGCCAGCGGCTCACGGCCCCGAGTGCGGCATCCTGCTGCGGCGACCATTGCATCAGGTCTCAGGTCCGTTGACACTTGTACATACATTCATACATATAACCACATGATCGTCGGCGGCTTCGATCGGGACAACGGAAATCGTTCCAAATGCCAGAAGCACGGCGTGTCGATCCGTGAAATCGAGATAATGCTCGCGTCCGATCCGTTGATCGCACCAGACCTGAGGCATTCAGACGTCGAGGACAGATACATCGCCATCGGACGCGGAAACGGCAACAGAGCGATGTTCGTGGCGTTTACCTATCGTCTCAGGGGCGACGTCCAACTGATCAGGCCA
>DASZQY010000168.1:0-21408 GCA_035549395.1 Bauldia sp. | reverse complement strand
GTGTCCTCGCGCTCGCGCATCCAACGCCAGTCGGGATAGCGCGACAGCGCCAGCCACACCGGCCGGCCAAGCGCGCCGGCCAGATGTGTCGGGCCGGTGTCCGACATCACGAGCAGATCGAGATTCATCATCGCCGCCGCGACTTCACGGAAGCCATCCGGATTGTTGACGATCGTCTCACCGAGCTCCTCTACCTGCATGCCCTCCGGCTTCGTGCGCAGCTGCGCCGCACCGCCAGCTGACTGCAGGCTGATCAATCGCACGCCAGGAATGTTGCCGAGCGGCGCGAACTCGGCAAGCTTGATCGAACGATCACGGTCGCGTTTGTATTTCGTGTTGCCCTGCCAGACGATGCCGACACGAAACCCCTCCTCTCCTATGTGCGCTCGCCAATGCGCGACCCGCTCGGAATCGGCAGACAAGTACGGAACCGCATCGGGGGCGTTTTCCAGCGTGGTACCCAGCACCGCCGGCAGGCTCATCAGCGAGATGCGATAGTGGGCTTTTGGCATCGGCAGCGTGGTGTCGACTACCTCCACGTCCGGCAAGCTCGCTGCAAAGAGCCGGCGCAGCGCTTCCGGGACCGCTACGATGATGCGATCGCCGGCGCTACGTCGGATCGCGCGCACATAGCGGACGAACTGGATGGTGTCGCCGAGCCCCTGCTCGGAATAAACGACCAGAATCTTCCCGGCGAGGTCCTCACCGTGCCAGAGCGGCGCCTCGACCGGAGAATCGTATCGCCGCTCGAACGCGTGCAGCCGCCACTCATGTTCCGCCCACGCACCACCCCAATCACCGAGCGAAAGGCGTAGATACGCACGATTGACGTGCATGTTGACATTTTCGGGATCGAGCTCAAGCGCCGCGTCCAGATCGGAGAGCGCCGGCACGCCCTCATTGAACCGCGCGAGTGCGCGCGCATGCAGAAACGGGGCACCGCTGGCCCCGTTCTTCTCCGCGGTCACGAGTTCGGTCAGGGCATCATCGAAATGCCCCAGCTCGGCCAGCGCCAAGGCCGATATCACACGCGCCTCGGAATCTGCCGGATCGTTTCGCACGCCGGCCTTGGCTGCTGCCAGACCATCATCGAGACGCTGCAGCTCGATTAGGGCCAACGCCCGAATGGAGTGATTTGCCGCTGCCATATCGCCACTGCCGATAAGGCCGTCGACGATATCGAGCGCCGCCGCCGGTTGATCGGCGCCAAGCAGAAGGCGCGCCTTGACGCGCTGCGCTTCGGCATCATTCGGGTCAAGCGCCAAGGCTGCGTCGATGGCCAAAAAGCCGGCGTCGAATTGGCGGAGTTCGCACAGCGCCATGCCGCGCCCGACCAGAGCTGCGCCGTACTTGCCTCTAAGCGCCAAGGCCGCGTTGAATGCATCGAGCGCCTCGCGCGGCCGCTTGAGGAGCAGCAGCGCATTGCCGCGGTTGACGTGCGCTTCGGCAAATCCCGGTCTCGATTTCAAGGCCCTGTCAAAAGCGGCAATCGCCTCTTCGGTGCGTTTCATTCCCTTAAGCACGTTGCCGCGATTGAAATGAGCCGCGGCATAATCCGGCCTTATGCGCAGCGCCTTGTCTTCTTCTGCCAGCGCTTCCTCGAGACGGCCAAGGGCCTGCAGCGCAACCCCGCGATTGGCATGCGGCTCCGCCGCCTGCGGCGCCTGCCGGATGGCCGCATCGAACGCCTTCAGCGCATCGCGATGCCGCCCGCGTTGAAGCAGGATGTCGCCCGCGAGGTTCTGGCCGGTTGCGCTGCGCTCTGCGGCGCTATCAGACCGAACAATCGCCAGCGCTTCGTCGAAACGCCCTTCGCCATGCAGCCGCACCGCCTCAGCCAGCTTGGCTCTCAGAGCAGCTTGACGATCAGGCAGTTGCGGTGCGGGTGGCATGTCGGGCGAATTCGCGCATGGGTTCCAGCGACGCGACGTTAGAGCAGCACGAGATCGTCGGGCAACTCGTTCCGGTCGCCGCTCCGTGGAGGGAAATGCTGAGTCAACACGGCGCCTGTTTCACCAATCGCCGCAACAAGGCCGTCGGCGAGACGACCGGCACGGATGGCGGACGTCAGCCGCTCCATCACGTTCTGCCAGACCATTGGGTCGACTTGCCGGGCAATTCCTTCGTCGGCAATGATCTCGGCATGCCGCTCGGCCAATGACACGAAAATTAACACTCCCGTGCGCAGCTCAGTCGTGTGCAAACCATGCGCCATGAACTGACGGATGGCCAGTGCTCGCGCAGCCTCGCGCTTCACTGACTGCGGTAACAACAAAGGACGTATCGCATCTAGCGAGAAAACCACTGCGAGCACGACAAAGGCTGCAAGCTGCACCAGGAAAATCAGCGAAGCAGGCCACAACGTCAGAAAAATTAGCGGCAATGGCACGATCAGCGCGATGATCGTGGCCCAGAGAATGGGAACGAGCCGATAGTCGTCGCTTGCCTCTGCGACCACCGGAAATATCTCGCCACTGGTATTTGCCTCCGCTGCCGCCACGGCGTCACGAATGCGGGTACGATCGCGCTCGCTGATCGGCGGGTTGTCCATCACCAACTGCCTGACGATCCACCGCCGCCGAACGAGCCGCCGCCGCCGGAAAATCCGCCACCGCCCCCGCCGCTCCAGCCTCCCCCGCGGCCCCAATTGCCGCCATTCCAGAGCGTCGAAGCGAGGACGGCATTGCTGAACGCCGAGCGACGGCGCCCACGGCCGAGGCTGCGGAAGATTATGAAGATGGCCAGGAAGATGAGGATGGGCAGAAACGCCGAAAGTCCATTGCTGTCAGAGGGCCGCTTCTCGGCCTGTTGGACAAGTTCCGGCGCATCACCGGACAGCACCTGGATAGCATCGTCGACGCCGCGTTCGATGCCGCCGGAAAAATCATTGGCGCGAAAGCGCGGCAGGATCGCATTCTGAATGATGACGGAGGTCATCGCATCGGTCATCGTGCCTTCGAGCCCGTAGCCGACCTCGAAGCCGACTTTGTGCTCGCTCGGGGCGACCAGCAGGATGAGCCCGTTGTTCTTGCCCTTCTGTCCGATCCCCCAGGCGCGGCCAAGCTGCACACCGTAATCTTGGATATCGTAGCCCTGCAGCGACTTCACCGTCGCCACGACAAACTGATCGGTAGTCTTTGTCTCGAGATCGGCGAGCTTGGCGTCGAGCTGCTTTATTTCATCGGCGGGAAGAATGCCGGCGTCATCGACGACGCGACCGGTGAGCGCCGGAAAAGTCGGCGCGGCAATCGCCGCGCCGGGGCATGCTACGAGGAGCGCAACCGCGGCGGCACAGACCAGCGCCCGCATAGTCAATTGAAATCGACCTTCGGCGCCTGCATGTTCTGCTCGTCGATGGTGAATGTCGCCATCGGCTTCTTGCTCGAGTACAGCGTCATCGCCCAAAGCCGCCCGGGGAATGTCGCAAGTTCGGTGTTATAGAGCCGGACTGCTTCGATGTAATCGCGCCGCGCCACAGCGATGCGATTTTCTGTTCCCTCGAGCTGGGACTGCAGTGCGAGGAAGTTCTGGTTGGATTTCAAGTCAGGATAGTTTTCAGTAATCGAGATCAGCCGCGACAGGGCCGAGCCGACCTCGCCCTGAGCCTGCTGGAACTTCTGAAAAGCATCCGGGTTGGTGAGGATGTCCGACGGAATCTGGAACTGCGTCGCCTTGGCGCGCGCGTCCGTCACCTCGGTCAGCACTTTTTCTTCCTGCGTCGCGTAGCCTTTCACGGTGGCGACGAGATTGGGGATGAGGTCGGCGCGGCGCTGGTACTGGTTCAGCACTTCGCTCCACGCCGCTTTCGCCTGTTCCTCATAAGTCGGAATGGTGTTGATGCCGCACGCCGACAGGAACATCGCCGAAAAGACGACGACGAGCGCAGCAAGCGGACGACGAAGGGTTGCGGCGACAGCCATGGCGGGCTCCCCAGTGGTGACGTTCGCGCGAAACGTAGGCATTATCATACGCTCTGCAAGACGAACCCGACCGGGCGGTGCCAATCACAACCGGCTAGTGCGCTACGGCTTCCGCGGTCGGCATACCTTTTGCGCCCGCGTAGACGGCGAGGATGCGCACCGGCACGCTGCCCCTGTTCATGCCGTCGTGCGGCCAGTTCATCGCCTCGACGAGGGCGCTGCCGGCGGGATAAATGCGCGTGCCCTTGTCGCCATAATCGACGGTGAGCGTGCCCTCCAGGATGTATCCCACGAGCGGAACGGCGTGGATGTGCCAGCCGGTCTCCGCGCCGGGCGGCACGGTGATGATGGCGACCGTGACATCAGCCGTGCCTGCAGGGTAGGTGAGCGGCTGGCCGATGACGGTTTCAGTCGTGTCGAGCAGCGCCTGGGATGTGACGCTCGGCAGCGTAGCGCTGCTATCGGCCGCCGCTGGACCCACCAGGAACGCGAGCACGACGGCGACCGGTATTCGAAAAACGGATTGGGGCAAGACGGGGACCTCGACAGCAAGAAGGGCCCCGCTTCTAGCACTGCGCCCGCGACAGCTTTCTTAATGCCCGTACCAGTCTGCGAAGCACGCTAAGATCGGCGCTTGACTCTTTTCCTGTTTCTCGGAATCAATAGAACAAAACAGGAACAGATTCCCATTTCGGGTCTTGAGAAGCCATGCGCACCAGCGCTTTCATGGCCAGGGAAGATATTACCCAATTGCCCGCGTCCCTTTCGGGTTTGCGCGAGCGTCTTTCAATTCTGGCAGCCACTCCGGGCCTGAAAACCGGCGCCGAGTCCGTCGCGCCGGGCGCCTTACTGCCCTTCGCCATTCCCCGCCTGGATGCCCTGCTCCAGGGCGGCTTGAAGCGCGCCGCCTTGCATGAAGTGCGTTCGGCCGAAAGCCGCGATGCCGCTGCCATGACTGGCTTCGCAGTTGCTCTGCTCTCACGCCTATCGGCCAAGAGCCGCCGCCCCTTGTTGTGGATCGTCGAGCAAACGGCAGCCGCCGAAAGTGGCTTCCTCTACGGCGGTGGTCTCCGCAACTTCGGCATCGACCCCACCCGCCTCATCGTCGTGCGCGTGACACGCGCCATCGACGCCCTGTGGGTATTCGAAGAGGGATTGCGGTCTGCCGGCCTTGCCGCCGTCGTCGCCGAAATCCACGGCAATCCACGTCAGATCGATCTCACTGCCAGCCGCCGCCTTGCACTGCGCGCTGCCGAGCAGCGCGTCACCGGGCTTTTGCTTCGCCAATCGGCGCAACCGCTGCCAAGCGCCGCCAGCACGCGTTGGCTGGTGGCACCGCTGCCTGCTGCTGCCGACGCGATCGATCCCGAGGGCATCGGCGCGCCTATCTGGCGGCTGACGCTGGAACGCAATCGCCAGGGCGCCACCGGCGCTATTGACGTGGAGTGGGACCATGACCGGCACTGTTTCATTGCCGCCGAGGCGGCGCATTCTCGCCCTCTGGTTCCCCTATCTCGCCACCGACCGCCTGCACCGGCAGACGCTGGGAAGATCGTGGCGCTTGCCTGCCTGCCGCGCGAAGACCTGCCGCGCGAGCGGCGACGCCTCCGTCTCCAGGCGCGAGGATGAGGAACGATTCGCGCTAGCGCACGAAGCAAGCCAGGAACTTACTTCGAGCGAGAAGCGCCTGAGCGTAAGCAAAGACTGGAAGGCGTCATCACCGACTGCACCAACCCCACCCCTCGCCATCGTCGCCAAGGTCAAGAACGCGCTCCGCCTGATTGCGCTCGACGAACGCGCCGAGGAGCTAGGGCTTGCCGAAGATATGAGTCTCGCCGATGCGCGCGCCATGATTCCGGCGCTCGCCGTCTCCGACGATGACCCTGCCGCCGATGCGATGCTGCTCGAAGCGATCGCCGACTGGGCCGAGCGTTACACGCCGCTCGTCGGCCACGACGACCGCGGCCTGCTGCTCGACATTACCGGCTGCGCCCATCTCTTCGGCGGTGAACAGGCATTGCTCGCCGACCTGCATGAACGATTGCTGGCGCAGGGTTTCCGCATCTACGCTGCTATTGCTGATACACTGGGCGCCGCCTGGGCAGCCTCCCGCTATGGCGACAGCGCGATCATGGCGCCGGGAGATAACGCGGCCGCATTGATCCCCCTTCCGCTCGCCGCCCTTCGCCTCGACGCCGATACCGTTTCTGCCTTGCACCGCGTCGGGCTGAAACGCATCGGTCAGATCATCGATGCGCCGCGCGCACCGCTCGCCGCCCGCTTTGGCGCAACTCTCATCCGCCGTCTCGACCAGGCCCTCGGCATGGACGAGGAGGCAATCGACCCCCGCCGCCCGCCGCCGTCCTTCATTGCCGAACGCCGCTTTGCCGAACCGATCGCGCGCGAGGAAGACATCGCCGCGACTCTTGCCTCATTAGCAGCAACCCTCTCCGCCAGCCTCGAGCGCCATGGCGAAGGCGCCCGTCGCCTGGAGTATGCGCTCTTCCGCGTCGACGGCGTTGTCATGCGCGTCACGGTCGGCGCAACCCGGCCGATCCGTGCGCCGAAGCTCATCCTCGCGCTCTTCCGTGAGAAATTCGCCGCCCTTGGCGACGATATCGATGCTGGCTTCGGCTTCGACATGGCGCGCCTGTCAGTCACGGTGTCGTCCGCCGTCGACGCGGTCCAGGAAGACCTTACCGGTGAGATCGATGCGACGGATGGTGCCGACGCCCTCATCGATCGCATCGTCGCGCGCCTCGGCGAGGAAAGTATCGCTGCGATCGTCACTCATGCCACTCATATTCCCGAGCGCGCCGCAGTCATCACTGCCGGAGCTGACCGCAGCAGCACCGCGGATGCCCTGCCGAGCGATAGACCGCGGCCGCTACGCCTCTTCGCCCATCCCGAACCGGTCGTCGCCACCGCCGAGGTGCCGGACGGACCGCCTGTTCAGTTCCGCTGGCGGCGCGCGATTTATCACGTTGCGCGGGCCGAAGGGCCGGAACGCATCGCCGCCGAATGGTGGGATACCGTCGGCCTGACCCGCGACTATTTCCGTATCGAGGACGACGCCGGCCGCCGCTTCTGGCTCTATCGCGACGGTCTGTTCAGCGAGACGGCCGCGCCCCAGTGGTACGTCCACGGAATCTTCGCATGACCAACGTTGTTTCATTTCCGGCTCCCGCGCCGGAGAAGGCCACGCCCCTCGAAAGGCTGCCTCCGCCTTTCGCCGAACTCGGCGTCACCACGAATTACTCGTTCCTGCGCGGCGCTTCCCATCCGGAAGAGATCGCGGTGTGGGCAGCGTCTTATGACCTTGCCGCTGTGGCTGTCACCGATCGCAACACCGTCGCCGGTGTCGTTCGCGGCTGGACGCAGCTTCGCGATTTGAAAGAGAAAATGAAGGATCGGCAGGAAGGAAGGCTGAAACAGGAGCTGACGCAGGAAGAGAAGGAGAACCCGGAAGAGAAAAAAGACGAGGAAAGGCGTGTCCTGAAGCTGAAATACATCGCCGGCTGCCGCCTCGCTTTTCGCGACGGCACGCCCGATGTTTTTGCCTGGCCGACCGACCGCGCCGCCTGGGGCCGCCTCTGCCGTCTACTCACTGGCGGCAACCGTCGCGCCCCGAAAGGCGAATGCCATCTCGACCTCACCGATCTTCTCGAATGGGGAAAGGGCATCATCCTTGGCGTCATGGCGCCGCCGATTTTCGACGATCAAAAAATCGCGGACCTGTTAGCTGCCCTCTTTGATGCGTTTCCCGGCGATGTCCGCCTGATGGCAAACCACCTCTACGACGGCAGCGATCGCCGCCGGCTCATCCGCCTGTCTGATATTGCCTCCGCTGCCGGCGTGCCGCTGATGGCGACCAACGACGTGCATTATCACCATCCCGATCGCCGCCAACTCCAGGACGTCGTCACCTGCGTGCGCGAGAAAACGACGTTGCGCGAGGCTGGCTTCCGCCTCGCTGCTAACGCCGAACGCCACCTGAAGCCGCCACAGGAAATGGCGCGTCTGTTCGCCGATTATCCGGACGCGATCGCCGAAACACTGCGCGTTGCGGGCCGCATCACGTTCGATCTCGGCCAGTTGAAATACTACTACCCGGAAGAATCGACCGGCGGGTTCGGCACACCTGACCAGGCTCTCGCGCACTTCGCTTTCGCAGGCGCGAAGTCGCGTTATCCCGATGGGATTAAAGAAAACGTCAGAAAAAAACTGACCGAGGAACTGGCGATCATCGCTGGACGGGAATACGCCCCGTATTTTCTCACCGTCTTCGACATCGTCCGCTACGCTCGCAGCAAGGGCATCCTCTGCCAGGGCCGTGGTTCGGCGGCCAATTCGGTCGTCTGCTATTGCCTCGGCATCACCGAAGTCGACCCCGCCCACGCCAAGCTGCTGTTCGAACGGTTCATCTCGCCCAATCGTAACGAGCCACCCGACATCGACGTCGATTTCGAGCACGAGCGGCGCGAAACGGTGATGCAATACATCTACGAAAAATATTCGCGCGAGCGTGCCGGCATCGCCGCCACTGTCATCACCTACCGCACGCGCTCCGCCATTCGTGATGTCGGCAAGGTCTTCGACCTGTCGGAGGATACGGTCGGCGCTCTGGCCTCCACTACATGGGGCTGGTCGAGCGACGGGGTGCGCGACGAGGACGTGACCCGCGCCGGCCTCGATCCCGCCGAGCGTTCGCTGAAGATGGTGCTCGAGCTCTGCCGCGATCTCATCGGCTTTCCCCGCCATCTCTCCCAGCACGTCGGCGGATTCGTCATGACCAACGATCGCCTCGACGAAAGCGTGCCGGTGATGAACGCCGCCATGGAGGACCGCACCCACATCGAATGGGACAAGGACGATCTCGACGCGGTCGGCATGATGAAAGTCGACGTGCTGGCGCTCGGCATGCTGTCGTGCATTCGTCGCGCCCTCGATTTCATCGCCGAGAAGTATGGCGAGCACCTCACTCTCGACACCATCCGCAAAGCGGAGCCGAAGGAGGATCCAGCCGTTTACAGGATGCTCGGCCGCGCCGACACGGTCGGCGTCTTCCAGGTCGAGAGCCGCGCGCAGATGTCGATGCTGCCGCGCCTGCAACCGAAGGAGTTTTATGACCTTGTCATCGAGGTCGCGATCGTGCGCCCCGGCCCGATCCAGGGCGGCATGGTGCACCCGTATCTCAAGCGCCGCGAGGGCAGCGAAAAGGTCAACTATCCTTCGCCGGCGCCAGGCGAAGGTGACAAGGACGAGCTGAAAAATATCCTGGAGCGCACCCTCGGCGTCCCCCTCTTCCAGGAGCAGGCTATGCAGATCGCCATGGATGCCGCCGAGTTCACCGCCGCCGAAGCCGATGGGCTACGCCGCGCCATGGCCACCTTCCGCCGCAACGGCACCATCGGCAACTACCGCGAACGGATGATCAGCCGCATGATCGAGCGCGGCTACACGAAAGATTTCGCCGAGCGCTGCTTCAAGCAGATCGAAGGCTTTGGCGATTACGGCTTTCCCGAGAGCCACGCCGCAAGCTTTGCCCTGCTCGTTTATGCCTCGGGCTGGATCAAGGTGCATTACCCAGACGTCTTCTGCGCCGCCCTGCTCAACGCCCAGCCGATGGGCTTCTACGCCCCGGCGCAGGTCGTGCGTGATGCCGAGCGTCATGGCGTTGTCGTCCTGCCCCCTGACGTGAATCATTCCGATTGGGACTGCACGCTGGAGCCGCTTCCCGCGGACGCGGAGGGCAAGGTGCACTTCCTCCACACTTCGATGGTGCCCGACATCCGCACCCGCTGTGCCGTCCGCCTCGGGCTGCGCCAGATAAAGGGGATACGCGAGGACGATGCCGAGATGATCAAGTCGGCGCGCGGTCGTGGCTACGATTCGCTCCGCGACCTGTGGCTGCGCACCAACCTGCCACGCGCCACTCTCGAGCGCCTCGCCGATGGCGACGCCTTCCGCTCTGTCGGACTCGATCGCCGCGAAGCATTATGGGCGGCGCGCGGCGAAGATTCGATGCGCGTCCGCGACCGGCTACCGCTGTTCGATACGCCCGCTTACACCGACATCCGCAAGGAACCTGATTTCGCCCTGCCGCCAATGCTGATCGGCGAGCATATCGTTCACGATTACCGCTATCTCCGCCTGTCGGTGAAGGGACACCCGCTGGCCTTCCTGCGCGGCGATCTTGCCCGTCGCCGCATTGTTCCAGCTTATGAGTTACGTACCCTGCCGAATAACGCACCCGTCACCGTCTCCGGCCTGGTGATCACGCGCCAGCGCCCAGGCACTGCCAAAGGCGTCATCTTCATGACGCTTGAAGACGAGACTGACATCACTAATCTCATTGTCTGGCCAAAGGCTTACGAGAAATATCGCCCGGTGGTTCTGGGGTCGCGGCTGGTCGCCGTCACCGGCAAGGTACAAAGCGCCAAGGGCGTCATCCACGTGGTCGCCGATCACATCGAGGATCTGTCGTCGATGCTGGCCTCTCTATCCACCGATGCTTCAGATCTCCCGGCGCCTGCCCGCGCCGATGAGGTAGCGCGGCCGGGCGAGGACAACCGGGCGCGCAATCTGATAGGCCACCCGCGCAACGTCCGCTTCTTCAAGGAAGACGACGCTAAAGCCACCCATGCGGTGATGCCGAAAGGCCGCAATTTCCACTGAATCCGCGCCGACCTTGGCCGACGGGCCGCGACGCTGGTAATATTACCACGTACGGTTCCGGATCGAACGGAGGATATGCGAATGGGTTGGTGGATACTGATCGCCGTCATCGTTGTGATCGCGATCTTCCTCGTCGTCATCTACAACCGCCTGGTCAGCCTCCGTCAGACCGTCAGCCAGTCCTGGTCGGACATCTCCGTGCAGCTGAAGCAGCGGCACGACCTGGTGCCCAACCTTGTCGAAACCGTGAAGGGCTATGCCGCCCATGAGCGCGGCACATTGGAAGCCGTGACCCAGGCCCGCAACGCCGCCGTGACCGCCGCCAACCCGCAACAGCAGGTCGCGGCGGAGAATATGCTCACCGGCGCGCTGCGCCAGCTCTTCGCGCTTTCCGAAAGTTACCCCGACCTCAAGGCCAACCAGAACTTTCTGCGCCTGCAAAGCGACCTGTCGGATCTCGAGAACAAGATCGCCGCCTCGCGCCGCTTCTACAACAACGCGGTGCAGGAATATAACGCCTCGATCCAGCAGTTCCCCGCGGTGCTCGTCGCCGGTTCGCTTGGCTTCCACGCCAGCCAGTTCTTCGACGTCGATGAGAGCGAGCGGGCCGCCGTCAACACCGCACCACAGGTAAAGTTCTAGGCACGGCGCCGTAGCCGGCCGCGGCGAGGCGAAGCCATGCTCGGCAGCTATGGCCTGCGGACATACATCTGGAACAATCGGCTGAAGTCGCTGGTCCTGCTGATCGGCTTCCCGTTCCTGTTGTTCCTGATCTGCTTCGGCTTCGCCATTCTCTTCTCGGCGATGAACGATCCCACCGTCGGCCAGGGACTGGCCGACGCGTGGGCAATGACACCGGGATTCATCCCGTTCGCCATCATCGCCTCGCTGATCTGGTTCGTCATCGCCTGGTTCACCAATACCGGCATCGTCGCGCTGGCGACAGGCGCCAAGCCTGCTAGCCGCAGGGAGGAACCGCGCCTCTGGAACATCCTGGAGACGCTCTGCATCAGCCGCGGCATAACCATGCCCAATCTGCGCATCATTGAAACGCCGGCGCGCAACGCCTTCGCCAGCGGCGTGCGCAAGGGCCAGTACACCATAACCGTGACGCGCGGCCTGATGGATGCGCTCAACGACCAGGAGCTTGAGGCAGTTCTCGCTCATGAACTCACCCACATCGAAAACCGCGACGCCCAGTTGCTCGTCATCGCCGCGGTTTTCGTCGGGATCATCTCCCTGGTCGGCGATCTGCTGATCCGCGTGCCCCGCGCGCTGTTCTGGGGGACACGCGGCACCTATGTCGGTGGCTACAGCGGCGGGAGCGGGGGCGGCAGCTCATTTGGCGGCGGCGGGCGCTCTCGCTCGAGCAACAACAAGGGCGGCGGCGGCGCGATCATCATCCTCATACTGATCGCCATCGCGATCTTCCTCATCGCACGTCTGCTCGCCATCGCCCTTGATATGGCCATGTCGCGCAAGCGCGAATTCCTTGCTGATGCCGGTGCGGTGGAGCTGACCAAAAATCCCGATGCGATGATCACGGCCTTGCGCAAGATCGCCGGCCATTCTGAGATGAATGCGCCGCAACAGATACAGGAGATGTTTCTCGACCACCCGCCGCCGCGTGGCTTCGGCGGCTGGTTCGCTACCCATCCCTCGATCGATGCCCGCATCGACGCTTTGGTGAAATTTGGCGGCGGGCATGACCCCGGCCCGGTCGTGGATCAGCCGGTTCCGCAACAGCCCGCGGCGGCCGCGCCTCCTCCTTCGGCGCCTGCTGGGGATGATGGGCCACATCCCTGGGGCGAGGCGCCTCCGGCGGAGCCATGGGGCGGCGAGACCCGTTAGCCCACGCCAGTTGCCGCCCGTGGGTTTGTCGCTAGAGTAACGCCAAGCGCGGCCTGACCGCAGACGGCGCGGGGAGGAATTGTTGCTCATCGGCAAAGCCGGAACGGCGAAGAGCGCCATTGCCACGGCCTCACCTGCTGCGATCGAGGTGCGCGGCCGCGACCTCGTCAACGATCTTATGGGACGCGTCTCCTTCAGCGCTTATTTCTACCTGCTGGTGACCGGCCGTGAACCGACCGAGGTGCAGCTCTTTTTTCTCGACCTGCTGCTGGTGACGATCGCTGAACATGGATTAACGCCTTCGGCCGTTGCCAGTCGCATGACCCTTGCGGCCACGCCGGACTCAATTCAGGGCGCCGTCGCCGCCGGCCTGCTTGGCGCCGGACCGATCATTCTGGGGAGTGCCGAGCCAAGTGCCGCCATCATTGTTGATGTGCGCCGCCGCATGAAGGAAGGCGCCGCGCTGGACGCCGCTGCCCGCGCCGTCGCCGTTGAAATCCACACCCGCGGGGAGCGCATGCCGGGTTTCGGCCACCCGCTGCACAAACCGGTAGATCCGCGTGCCGAACGGATTCTGGCGCTTGCTGCCGAGCGAAAAGCCGCTGGCGAGGCGGTCGCGATCGCCCGCGCTCTGTCGCCGATCGTTGCCGAAATCTGGGGGCGGCCTCTGCCGATGAACGTCTCGATGGCGATTGCGGCGGTGTTGCTCGACCTCGATTTTCCTTCTTCCATGGTGAAGGCGGTACCGATCCTGGCGCGCACAGCCGGGCTCCTGGCGCATGTCGCCGAAGAGCAGGAACGGCCGATCGGTTTCCGTATGGCTGCCGCGGCCGAGGAAGCCATCGAGTACGACGGCGGGAAGCGCTCGTGAACGCGACCGCGATGGTCGACCCGGAAGTCGAGGCGCGGCCGTGGCCAGAGCAGCACCGGACCGACGACTCCGACTACCGACGCCAGGCCGCCAGGCTCCTGGCAGACTCGCGCTTCTACAAGGCAAAGCTTCAGGCAGCAGGCGTTCGGTCGGCAGCCGACATCGGCGGCCTCGATGCCATTGCCGCCCTTCCGTTCACCGAGAAGGACGAGCTGCGCGCGACCCGCACCGCCGGCGAGCCCATCGGCACGCACCTGATCCCGCCGCTGTCGCAGATTGCCCGCATCTTTTCGACCAGCGGCACCACCGGCACACCAAGCTATGTGCCGCTCACTCGCGAGGACCTCACCGACTGGATCACTGTCTCGCGCCGCAGCTACGGTGCCTCCGGTCTCACAGCCGGCTGCCGATTGATCTCAACGTATGGCGCTGGGCCGTTCGTCGCCGGCGTCACCCTCGACACGTTCAACGCGCTCGGCCTCACGCACATTCCGGTGGGCAGCGGCAATACCGACCGGCTGGTAGCCGCCGTTCAGTTGCTGAAGGCGGACACGGTGGCGCTGACCCCCTCCTATGCTCTGCACATCGCTGAGTGGTGCACGGCGCGGGGCATCGATCTGAGCACCTGCAACGTGGAACGTCTGCTTGTCGCTGGAGAGCCCGGCGGCGGCGAGCCTGCCACGCGCAAGCGTCTGGAAGAAGCGTGGGGCGCCAACGTCACCGAAGCGATGGGGATTGGCGACATCTGCGTTTCGCTGTGGGGTGAATGCCAGGAAAAGCATGGCATGCATTTTTCCGGCCGCGGCTTCGTTCACTTCGAGCTCATCGACCCGCAGACCGGCAGCCCGGTCGAGATGCGCGACGGAGCGACCGGTGAGCTGGTCTACACCCACCTCCGCCACCGCGCCGCGCCACTCCTTCGCTTCCGCAGCCGCGACCATGTCGTCGTGTGGACCTCTCCCTGCGCCTGCGGCCGCACCTCTCCGCGCGTGCGCTGCATAGGCCGCACCGACGACATGCTGGTCGTGCGCGCCGTTAACGTCTTTCCGACTGCAATCCGGGCGCTGGTCAACGAATTCAGCCCGGCGGTCAGCGGGGTCATTGCCGTCCGCCCGCGCGCCAAGGGCTTCCGACAGGACCCGCCGTTGCCCGTCGTCGTCGAGGTGGGCGAGGACCAGCCTTTCGACCCGGCGCTGGCGGAGCGTATCCACACGCGCCTGCGCGAGGCGCTTTCCGTCACGACCGAAATCACGCTCGTGGCGCACGGCAGCCTGCCGCGCACGAGCTACAAGACGCATCTCGTCGACTGGTCGCAGGCGCAGTAGCGCCTCAGGCGATATTAACGAACTGCTGGTCTTTGACGTAGTCGCGGAAGCCCGCCAGCGCCTCATTGACCTTCGGCCAGCTCCCGAGCTTGCCGACTTCGTTCAGCCAGCGCTGGATGTTCGGGTAGTCCCTGAACTCGTCACGCGTGACCATGCCACAGGTGATGAGAGCGTAGCCAAATATGTCGGCGATGGTCAGCTGGTCGCCGACGAGGAACTTACGGCCGTTGGCCAGCCAGTGGTCGTTCAGCACCTTCAGCCACTTCTGCGTGTTGGCCTTGCCCCACTCGATCGTTCTGGACTGCGCCTCGTCGTTCTGGCGCTTGTGATGCGGATAGATCTGCGGATAGACGACGTTGTAGGCATAATCGCGATAGAAGCCGGTGTTGAACCAGTCCATCAGCTCGTTGACCTTGGCGCGCTCCTTCAGACTCTTGGGATAGAGTGGCAGGTTAAACTTGTCGGCGAGGTACTTCATGATCGCCGAGCTCTCCGTAAGCACGAAATCGTCGTCGACCAGGGTCGGCACGAGAGCATTCGGGTTCAGCGAAATGTACGGCTCGCTGGCGTGTTCGCCCTTGTAGAAATCGAGCGCCACCTCCTCGACCGGCAGATTGTTTTCGGCAATCAGCGCCCTGATCGGGCGGCTCGTGTTCGACACCAGCAGCACGTAAAGCTTCATGGCCATGCAACTACCCTCCCAGGCTGTCGCGTGCAGGCCCTCCTGGCCCGCGCCGCAATAACACTTATCCGTCCCGCGCTATTCTAGGCCTTCTCCTTCGCCTTCCGTGCTTTCGTCCGGGCGCCGCTCGCCTGCACGTTCGCACCAAGCCCCCGGCTCTTGTCCCCCTTCACCTTGGCCTTGCGATACGGATCGCGCGGGCCGCGGTCCTCCGACAACGAGCCACGATCTTCCCGGATCATGTTCTCGATGGCGTCGGCGAGGTGCTCCTCCTTGATGTTGTAGTCACCCTTGGCGATGCGAATGTGATGGGCGGCGAGCAGCACCTCGGCGTGGGTGCGGCCGACCGGCGGTTCGAAGCGATAGGAGGCCAGTTCAAACAGCTGGCCAAGCGGATCACGGAAATAGATCGAATCCATGAAGCCGCGGTCCTTCGGACCGCTGTTGGCAACGCCGCGCTCGGCAAGCCGTTCGACAGCCTGCATGAACGTCGCCCGGCTGACGTTGAAGGCGATGTGGTGGACGTCGCCGATCTCTACCGGATTGGGCGTTGAGTCGGGTATGCGCGACTCGTTGGTGAAAACGGTGATCAGCCGCCCGTCGCCCGGGTCGAAATACAGGTGGCTTTCTTCGGGCACGTCGAGATTCGGCTGATCGAAGACGAAAGGCATGCCGAGCACGCCTTCCCAGAAGTCGATCGTAGACCGCCGGTCTGCGCCAACCAGCGTGATGTGGTGGACGCCCTGCGTCTGAAGCTTGCGCATGGCCAACCTGCCTCGTTGGAACTTCCTTCTGCCGCTTACCTTAAGCCAAGCGGCTACCGGCGCACAGGCCCAACCGGCATGGGGAGCGGCTTCGAGCGAGTCCAGATCGAGACAAGCTGTTCGCGCTCCTTGTCAGGACCGCCTTTTTATTCGGCCGCCTCCAAGGCGCGCGCACCGACATTGAAGCCGTAGGTTTCATCGAGACCAAGCGCCGCGACGATGTCGAGACCCTTGCGAAGCAGCTCTGCGCTCGCCGGCTTGAGCGGCTTGCGCAGCGGGCCGGCAGGCAGACCGATGGCCTGCATCAGCGTCTTGATCGTCACCGGATTGGTCGCTGCATAGGCGAAGTGCAGCATGGGCAGGTTGCGCAGCCATGCCTCACGGCAGGCAAACGCATCTTCACCGGTCTCCCACTTCTTGGAGATAACCGCCATTTCACGCGGAATGACGTTGCCGGTCATGTTGGCGGTCCCATCGCCGCCGAGCGCCATGGTCGGAATCACAAGGCCGAGGTTAGGCGAGCAGCAGCACATGATCGACATGTCCGGCTTGGCCGCGCACACCTGCGCCACCTGGCCCACCCGCGTCGTCGATTCCTTCAGCACCACCATGTTCGGGTGCTTCGCGATCTTGAGGATGTCGGTCCAGTGCAGGTCCGTCTTCACGCGCGGCGCATTGTTGTAAAAGCCGATCGGGAAATCGATCGAGTCGCAGACTTCCAGCACATAGTCCACGATGTCCGCATTATCGGCGCAAATGTAGGCGGGCGCGGCGATGATCGCGCCATCGCCACCTTCCCGCTTGGCGTACGCCACCAGATCGATCGTCGCCTGCGTGTTGGGACCGGTGCAGCCGAAATAGAGCAGCATCTTCCCACGGTCCATCCGCGCCGTGCGCGAGATGATTTCCCGCCGTTCCTCGGATGACAGCATGGACACCTCGCCGGTCGACCCCATGATCAGGATCGCATCCGTGCCGTTACCCTGGTGCCAGTCGAGCAGGGTGCGGAACCCTTCGTAGTCGATCGACCCGTCGGCGTTCATCGGTGTTACGAGGGCGACAAATGATCCCTTCGGCTTCACGTGCATATTGCACACTCCGGCTTCCGGCGCTCCGCCAGCGGTAGCGCCCGTCTATGCCGGACCTAGTTTTTCGAATAACCGCGACAAGGTCAACTTCGTCAGTACACCGCATTTCGCGGTCCAAGCGGATAGTCCCGACCTGTCGCTATCGCTCCCGGGGCTGGAAGATGTAGACGAGCGCGCCGATGCCGACGAAGAGGTGAACGACCAGGCCAGGCATTGCATTTGTCAAGGTGAATGCCCTCGCCCCAACGCTCCACAGGTCGGCGATCAGCCCCAGCCCGTGGGTGGTGAAGTCGGTCCACAGCACCGCGGCCAGCGTCTGCGATGTCGGCTGATTGCGCACAAGGAAGTTCAGCAAGGCCAGCGAGAGCAGCGTGGCACCAAGGATGCGGAATAGTGCATCCGTCGCCATCGATCCGCTGATGCCGAAGGTTCCGCCCGCCACTGCGGGCGCCAAAAACATCAGGCCGCCGAAAAGCAACGCCAGGATGGCCGTGATGAGCATAAAGAGACTGCGTTTCATCGGTCGCCTCTCAGTATCTCTGGTCGTCGAGGTGGAACCCCAAGCGTAGCGCCCGCTCGTACAGGCCAGCCGGCATGAAGCGGCGAAGCAGCGTGAACTGCGTCGCCTCCGCCGTCACGCGATAGCGCAGCGCCGGGCTCTTCGCCGCCACCGCTTTTGCCACCGCCGCCGCAACCAGCTCCGGCCCAGGCGCCTTGGCCTCAAACTCCGCCATCTTCTTGCGGAAGCGCCTGTGCCACGGCTGATAGGCTGCAATCGCGTGCGCTTTGCGATCGTCGGTGTAGAAGCGGGTCTTGATCAGCCCCGCCTCGATTGCTGAAACGGCGACGCCGAACGGCCGCAGCTCGAAACGGAGCGTCTCCGTCAGACCTTCGAGGGCGAATTTGCTGGCATTGTACATGCCCCAGAACGGCAGCGGCACGACGCCGGCCAGCGACGTCACGTTGACGATATGGCCGGAGCCGCGAGCGCGCATCGACGGGACGAGGGCGCGAATAACCCGGAAGGCGCCGAAGAAGTTCGTCTCGAACTGTGCTCGCGCCTCCTCGATGGTGGTCTCCTCCACGGCGCCGCCGAGCAAATAGCCGGCGTTACTGACCAGAACGTCCACGCGGCCGGCCCGTCCCAGAACCGCGGCCACGCATGCTTCCACGGAGGCGTCGCTCACCACGTCGAGTTCCACCATCTCGACACCAGCCCGCGAGACCCCGCCATTTCGACTTGTTCCGAAGGCCCGGAAACCGTCAGCGGCAAGCCGCTCCGCGATAGCGCGGCCGATGCCGGTGGATGCGCCCGTTACCAGGGCAACCTTGGCCGGGAGTGCCGCCACGTCTATGCTTGCGCCCATCGACATTCGCTATGCTCGAGCAACACTTTCAAAATGAAAGTGTCTGGTTTCTATTTGCAAGTCAATATCCCGGACCGAGAATGAGCCGCACCGCGCGCCGCTATGACCAGTTCTGCCCGGTTGCCGACGCCCTCGACATCGTAGGCGAACGATGGGCCCTGCTTGTCGTGCGCGAACTTCTCCTGGGTCCGAAGCGTTTCGTGGATCTTGAAGCAGGATTGCCCGGCGCCGGCACCAACACGCTGACGACGCGGCTGAACGAGCTCGAACGCGGCGGCGTCATCGTGCGCCGACGCCTGCCGCCACCATCGGCCACCATGGTCTACGAGTTGACGGAGTGGGGACGAGGCCTTGAGCCGATCGTCTACGCCATCGCGCGCTGGGCAGCCCCGCGCTTGGGGAGCCAGCAGCCGCGCTATCCCATCAGGGCGACATGGCTGGGCGTGGCGCTCACCGCGTTTTACCGGCGGGAAGCCGCCAAGGCGCTGTCTGCCGTCGTCGAAATCACGATGCCGACGGGCGCGCTCACGCTCGACTTCCATCGCGGCGCGCTGACTGTGCGCGAAACGACAGCCGAGCGGGCGACACTGCGAATCACAGCGAGCGAGGACGATATGCTTGCCCTGTTCGGGGCCGCACCGCCCGGCCACCGCCGAAAGCCTCGCCTCAAGACCGAGGGCGACACGGCCCTGATCGATAGACTAGTGGCGATCTTTCCTCTTGGTGGCGGCGAGGCCCAACGGCCTGAGACACCGTAGACGGCGCGCATCGGCGGCATCGCTTCGGAAAGTTTCCCCCGACTTTCACGTCTGACTAACAATCTCAATTTAAAGATGCGCTGGTCGCCCTAAACTCCCGTTGCGAATCGCCGTAGCGGCGGCGGCCAGAACCTCGGGGACTTTCCTTTTGATCGCATTGAGTGACCCACGCCGGGTCGCGCTGTCGCTTGCCCTTCGCATTGCAGTAACTGCAATCGCCGGGGGTATGGCGCCAGCCGCGCTCGCCGATCCCGTACACTTCATTGGCGGTGCCGACGACAGTGACAACAGCTGGCTGAACACCGACAACTGGTCGACGAACGCCGTTCCAGGCAGCGGCGACGCCGTGGTTATCGATTCGAGTAACCAGGGTGCCGCGATCCTCGACGGGGACAGTGAAACGGTGCAGTCGCTGACGATGGACGGCGGCGTCAACGTCAACCGCGGCGGCAGCCTGACAGTAACCGACGGGATCACCAACAATGGCGTCAACAGCGCCTACTTCATTAACGACGGCACCGTCATCGTCAGCGCCGGCACGGTGACCAACACCTATAGCGACGGTGGCGACGCCGATCCCGACAATGACTACTACGGCTATATCGGCAATACGCACACCTTCACCGGCGACCTCGACAACAGCGGTTCGGTGGTCAACGGCGATGGCGCCAACGGCTTGACCGGGGTTACCTGGAACGGCGCCGTCAGCAACAAGAGCACCGGGGAGATCATCAACAGCGGCGCCACGTGGAACGGCGCCGTGACCGATAACGCCGGTTCCATCTACAACGACCTCCAGTCGGTCTGGAACGGCGACGTAAAATCCAACAGCAGCTACATCGAGAACACCGGCGGGAGCGTCTGGTGGGGAAAGGTTATCTCCAACGATGCCGATCACCTCATCAACAACCTCGATGGCGCCACTTGGAATGGCGACGTCAACTCGAATGACGGCTCGATCAACAATGACGGCGGGACCTGGAACGGCAACGTGGTGTCGAACAACGGTTCGATCTTCAACACGCTGGCCAGCACCTGGAACGGAGACATCACCAGCAGCGGCTCCGCGTGGCTGTCCGGCACCGTGAACGGAGCCGTCACGAACGACGGCGGCACGCTCTACGTGGACGACCCGCTTTCCGGTGTTACCACCCTCACCAATACCGGGGCCTTGAGCATGGATGACGGCGATCCCGACGACACGCTGGGCGCGCAGTCGTGGACGGGAACCGGAACCGCGACCTTCGACTTCGCGCCCGGTCTTGGCCGGAGCGACCATGTCATCCTTTCCGAGGACTACACTGCCGACACCGATCTCAGCCTCAACATCGTCGGGCCGTCGGGGCGGGCGCTGGGCGACATACCTCTAGTCGAGGTCGGGGGTGCCAAGACCGGCAGCCTCAATATCTCGGGCCTGCCCGATGACGGTGTCGTCTCCTATCGCATTGACGAGACCGACAGCGGCTGGACGGTGACAACCATCCTCAACGACGCGCCGGAACATGCCGCATCGGCGGCGGCGCTGCTCGCACGGGTGACGGCTTCTGCAACCGAGGTTCCGATCGACCGCGCCTGTGACCGCGGACGTTGGGTCCGTGGACTGGGCAGCGCCGAAAACGGGACGCTCTCGGGTACGCAGTCCAGCGTCGCACTCGGCGGAGCAGAGATCGGGTACGACTTTGCCTGCATCGCGATCGGCACCGATGCTACGTTCGGGCTTGGCGTGACGGCAGGCGGTCTCGGCGGTCACCTCGTCGACGACTTTGGCGCCGATGGCCGGCTGAGCGGCTCCTTTGGTCAGGGATTCGGTGGCGTCTACGGCGACCTGACCGCCGGCGCCCTGCGGGCAATACTGCAAGGCCAGGTTGGCTTTGCCAGCCTCGGCTTCAGTGATCAGCAGTCAGCCGTTAGCGGCGCTAGCCTGACCACTACCCGCTTCGATTTCAGTGGCCGCGCCACCTATGAACTCGCATTCGGCCCGGTCAGCGTTACACCCCAGGTCGGCTTCCGCGCGTCGAACGCCTCGTCCCATTCGGAAGACTTTGCCGACGTTGGCGCGATCGGCCTGACAAGCGACGGGACGCTCGACGTCTATGCCGGCGCC
>DASZQY010000167.1:0-5451 GCA_035549395.1 Bauldia sp. | reverse complement strand
CGCCGGTCATCGACCCGGGCAATCCCCCGCGGCTTGTTGGGAAGAAGCGGAGCGATCAGCCGCCACTCCCCCTCCGACAGATCGTATCGAGCCATGATCCAAGTCCTCCCCGGGGACCTTGAATCACTCTCCCTCAACCACTGCAAACCCTTATGGGTACAGAACCTAGGCGGGGCGCGCCGCCGCGGCGCGCGCCAGCGCGCCATGGAGCGCGGCATGGAGTTCGCGCGGGCTGTACGGCTTGATGAGCACGCTGGAGAAGCCGGCGATGCGCGTGCGGCTGCTGGTGGCGTCGGCCGGATTTGCGGTCAGCGCGACGATCGGCAGCGTGCCGCGGCTGCCGAGAGCGCGGATCAACTGGACCGCGACGATGCCATCCATGTCGGCAACCGAGAGATCAATGAGCACGAGATCGACGCGGGTTTCGCCGCGCAGCAGGGCCAGCGCCGACTCGCCGGAGGGGGCGGGAACGGTGGAGCAGCCGAACTGCTGGCAAAGGACGGTGGCGACCAGAGTGCTGGACGGCGAACCTCCGACGATTGCGACCTCCGGCCGCCGGCCGTCGCGAGTAACCAGCTCACCAGCGGCAAAGGCCCCCGGAGCCGCCGCCACGCCACGCACCATACTCAGCCTCTCCCCCGCGATCGAGCTTGCAAGTATCGCGGCGCTTGCTTAACGAGCGGCTAAGCCAGCGCCGGTTCATTCCCGCCCATGAACGAAATCGCCGCCATCGTCATTCCGGTCTTCGGACTGATCGGGCTTGGCTTCATCGCGGCGTGGACGGGACTGCTCAAAGAGGCGACGGGCGAGGCGGTCGCCGAGTTCGTCTTCACCGTCGCTATCCCGATGCTGATCTTCCGGGTGGTGGCGACGGCGGATTTCTCGGGCGGTACGCCGTGGCGGCTGTGGATCGACTACTACATCGGATTCAGCATCGCCTGGATCGTCGGCACGCAGGTGATGCGCCGCGTCTTCCGGCGCGATGCCCGCGCCGGATTGGTCGCCGGTGTTTCGTCCGCCTATCCGAACGCGCTGCTCATCGGGCTGCCGCTGGTCATCGCCGCTTACGGCGCGACGGGGGCGGCCGCGGTGTCGCTGCTCATCGCCATCAATCTGCCCGTCATGATGACGATCAGCGCCATCCTCATCGAACGGGCTCTGGTCACCGATGGACTCGCACCGGACGCCGACTTCGGCTCGACGGCACGCGGCATTGCGCGCGCGCTGATCAAGAACCCCATCGTTATCGGCGTCTTTGCCGGCACGGCCTGGCGCATCGCCGGCCTGCCCATCGCCGGACCAGCCGGGGACGTCGTGGCGCGCCTCGGCGACATCGCCTCGACGCTTGCCCTGTTCACGGTCGGCATGAACCTTCGCCACTATGGCATATCGGGCAACATTCGCACCGCGCTTGCGGTGTGCGTCATCAAGCTTGTCGTCATGCCGGCGCTGGTGTTCGCCGCCGTCGCGTTCCTGTTCCATCTTCCCCAGACCTGGGGGCGCGCCATCGTGATCGCGTCGGCCTGTCCGACGGGCGTCAATGCCTACCTCGTCGCCACCCGCTTCAACACGGGCCAGGCGCTGGCCTCCAATTCGATCACGCTGTCGACGGCGCTGGCGGTGTTCACCGTGGCGTTCTGGCTGCAGGCGGTGACGTGGCTGTAGCCCGGCGCTAGAGGCCGACCATGCGGCGAATATCGGCGGGCGTGGCGCCGCCTTCACGCAGCGCACGGAGAGACGTGTCGCGGTCGGATTTGGAAAGCTTGCGCCCGGCCGCATCGGTAATCAGGCGGTGGTGATGATAGCGCGGCGTCGGCAACCCGAGCAGCCGCTGGAGCACGACATGGACCGCGGTGGCGTAGTAAAGGTCACGGCCGCGCACGACGTTGGTCACGCCCTGCGCGTCGTCGTCGACGACCACGGCGAGATGGTACGAAGCCTCGGCGTCGCGGCGGGCGAGGATGACATCGCCCCACGCCGCCGGGTCGGCCACCACGGTGCCCTCCGTATCCTCATGCCACGCGGTGGCTCCCACCGCCTCGATCGCCCGCGTCATGTCGAGGCGGAGCGTGTGCGGCTGTCCGGCTGCTGTCCGCGCCGCGATGTCGGCGGCCGACAGCCGTTTGCGCTCGCTGTCCGGATAGAGCGGGGCGCCGTCCGGGTCGCGCGGCCAGCCGGGATCGGCCGTCATTGTGGCGAGCTCGGCGCGGCTCAGAAATGCCGGATAGACCAGACCCCGCTCGCGTAACGCATTGATCGCCTTGCGATATTCGGCGCCGTGCTCGGACTGCCGGCGGACCGGCTCCTCCCACGTCAGGCCAAGCCAGGCGAGGTCCCGGTAGATGCCATGCTCGTACTCCGGCCGGCAGCGCCCCCGGTCGATGTCCTCGATCCGCAGCAGAAAGCGGCCGTCAGCCGCCTGGCACTGGGCATAGTCGGTCAGTGCCGAGAATGCATGGCCGAGGTGGAGCTCGCCGTTGGGCGAAGGGGCAAAGCGGAAGACGGGTTGCACGACCAGCGCGGCGCCCTTGATCGTATTTTCGCCTTGGCTTAGCAGCGAGGGTGCGCCGTGTCATCGCGTGCGAACATGGGAGAAACGACTTGCTGAAGATGCCCGCCACACTACTGGCCCTGCTCGTCGCCATCCAGCCAGCGATGGCTGAGGAGGTCACGCGTACGCTCGACTGCGTGGTGGGGAAGAAGCCGATGACCCTTATTTACGAGGGCGACGAATACAGCGGCACGCTCGATGCAAGAACGCCCTGGGGCGACATGAAATTCGAGGGCGCCAGCTATTCGGAATACTCCAACGATTTCACCATCCAGGCGTCCCAGAACCAGCCAGCCGTCGTCATGCCCGACCTCGCGAAACTCCAGGCTTGCCTGAACAAGATGCGAAAGACGGCCGACGAGCTGATGGACCTCAATATGCTGCAGATCGATACCGGCTTCTGTGCGCCGAAAACGCCAAGCGGCAAGGCGGTGCCGGCGCTCGTTGAGATCAATGTCTCGCAGAGCCAGGACTACGGGCTCGACGTTGATGTCTATCGCACCTACACGGCGGAAAGCCCGGTGGCGGAGGGCCACATCGTCATCGTCGTCCCTGAGGAATTGTCGCCGCAATGCACGGTCGCAGAGGACTGATCGGCGGCTGGACCGGAGAGATGCTCGTCATGAAATCGACGTTAGTTAAGCGCCTCGGCGCTACCGCGCTTGTCGCGCTGCTAACCGGCAACGCCGCGGGCGCGATTACGCTCAACCTCGGATGCACGACGAAGGATGGGCCGAAGGATATTCCCTTCACCGTGAGCTACACCGGCGACGCCAACGGCATGCTCACCGTCAAATCGGCCGATGGCGAGATGGACCTGAAGGCCCGTTACGTCGAGCAGGACGCCAACAACTGGGGTATCGACGGTTTCGGGCCGGCGACGGTGATCATGCCGGACAAGACGGCTTTGGAAGCCTGCCTCAAGGCCAAGGCACAACCCGGCGATCTCGACAGCGCCGATGCGGTCGCTTTCCTTGTTGTGGAGTGCGAGAACGCCGTCGCCCCCGGCGCAGCGCCGGTATCGATCACCGCCGATGTGCAGATTTCCTACACGGATGGCGATTTCGAAGTCTTCCTGATGCGCAAGTATGCGGACACAAGTCCCGTTGCCGGAGGACATATCGAGCTGTCGTCCGTGCCGCCGCCGGCGTGCGCGAAGCAGTAGGAGTGTCGGTGCTACGCACCATCGAGACGGAGGCCGATCTTGCTCAGGGCCTTTCGCACCTCCTTAAGGCGGACAAGCGTCTGCAGCCGGTCGCCAAGGTCGCGGGCGCATTGCCGCTTCGCCGGCGCGGCGCCGGTTTTGCGGGCATGGCGCGCATCATCACGGGCCAGCAGCTTTCGGTGGCCAGTGCAGACGCCATCTGGACGCGATTTGCGACTGCGTTCCCGGAGATGAGCGCCGATGCCGTGCTGCGGGCGCGTGTGCCGCGCTTCCGGAAGGCGGGCATGTCCGCCGCCAAGATCAAGACACTGCGAGCGATCGCGGCGGCTGTACGCGCTGGCCTCGACCTCGATGCGCTTGCCCATGCGCCAGCGGAAGAGGCGCACGCGCGGCTAACGGCCATCCACGGCATTGGCCCGTGGACGGCCGACATCTACCTGATGTTCTGTCTCGGCCACCCCGATATCTTTCCCGTGGGTGATCTCGCGCTCCGCAATTCGGTTTCCGATGCCTTCGGTATGGCAGAGCCGATCGCCCCGGCGCCGCTGGCAGAAATGGCCAAGGCATGGGCACCCTGGCGGAGCGTGGCGGCGACGCTGTTCTGGGCCTATTACGCCGCCCGACGTCAGCAGAAGAAGCTGCCTGTATGAATCCGCGCCCACTCTCAACTCTCGATGGCCCGCGTATTGCGGCACGCAGCGGACGTCCCACCAGTCTGGTCGTCTTCCTGCACGGCTATGGCGCCGACGGCAATGACCTGATCGACATCGGGCGCTTGTGGTCGCGGCAGCTGCCGGACACCGCGTTCGTTTCGCCTCATGCCCCCGAGCCTTGCGCAGAAAGCGCGACCGGGCGGCAATGGTTTCCGCTCGCCGGGGTCGATCCGGCAAAGCTTCGCGATGGCGTGCAATCGGCGGCCCCGGTGCTCGACGCGTTCCTCGATGCCGAGCTTGCCCGCCACGGCCTTGCCGATGACCGGTTGGCATTGGTCGGATTCAGCCAGGGCACGATGATGGCGCTGCATGTAGCGCCACGCCGGGCGCACAGGATTGCGGCGGTCGTCGGCTACTCAGGCCTGCTACCCGGTCCGGAATATCTTGCCGCGGAGACCAAGCACCGTCCGCCCGTGCTGCTCGTCCATGGCGATGCCGATCCACTGATCCCGTCCATGGCGCTGTTCGCGGCGCAGCGCATCCTTGGCGACAACGGGTTTGCCGTCGAGTGGCACGTGCGCCACGGGCTGCCGCATGCCATCGATCAGGAGGGACTCGATCTCGGTCTCGCCTTCCTGCAGCGCACGCTGGCTTGAAACTTCGATCATGCGAAGCCGGGGAAGAAGTCCACCTTCAGCCGTGTGTGGTGCACACCCATGCGAAGCAGGGTCGAGCGCATGGCGTTGACCATACCGAGCGGACCCGAAATGTAGAAGGTGCGTTCGCGGAAGTCGGGGATCGCGCGGCGGATGAGTTTTTCGTCGATGAAGCCGGGATACTGGCCGCGCTGGGCATCTTTCGCGACGGCGTAGATGGTGGGGATGCCGAGTTCTCGGCGTGCGCGCCCGAGCACATCGCCATAAGCGATGTCGTCGCTGAGTTCATTCCCGTAGAGCACGATGATGTCGCGTGGCTCGTCCCGGTCGATCAGGTACTGCAGCATGCTGCGGAACGGCGTGATGCCGACGCCGCCGGCGAGAAACGCCAGCTTGGCGTCGCTGTCGGCGGGCAGCGTGAAGTCG
>DASZQY010000166.1:0-8049 GCA_035549395.1 Bauldia sp. | reverse complement strand
GGTCGAAGCGATCGCGCAGTTCGGCGCGTGGGCCTGGGTCGTCGCCGGTCTCATACTGCTCGGACTCGAAATTCTGGCTCCCGGCAATGTGCTGGTGTGGTTCGGCATCGCGGCCATCCTGACCGGCCTGTTCGAGCTCGTCGCCGATCTCGGCTGGCAGGTGAACTTCCTGCTGTTCGCGATCCTCTCGATCATCCTGGTGATTGTCGGCCGGCGCTATTTTGCGCGCCGGGGCAGCATCAGCGAGCAGCCGTTCCTCAACCAGCGCGCCAACGCCCTCGTTGGTCAGCGGCATGTGCTCGCTGAGCCGCTGGTCGGCGGGCAGGGCCGCATCCGCATCGACGACACGATGTGGCGGATCACCGGACCGGACCTGCCGTCGGGCACAAAGGTGCGCGTCACGCGTGCCGATGGCGCGCTGCTGACGGTGGAGAAAGACGCCGCAGCCTGAGGCTCAGGCGACGCCCAGCCGCAGGAGGTCATGCATGTGCACGACGCCGATGGGCTTGCCCGCCTCGACCACGAACAGCGCCGTGATCTTGGTCTTGTTGAGCAGATCGAGCGCCGCGCCGACCAGCGCGTCGGGCGCGATGGTCTTCGGCGTGGTCGTCATCACGCCATCCACTCGCCGGAGCAGCAGGTCAGGTCCGCCGAGATAGCGGCGTACGTCGCCGTCCGTGATGATGCCGGCGAGCTTGCCGTTGTCATCGACGATGCCGACGCAGCCGAGACGCTTTTCGCCGATCGCCATCACGGCCTCGCTCATCAGCGAGCCGCGCGGCAGAATGGGAAGATCGTTGCCGCTGTGCATGACATCGCGCACGAAGTGGAGGCTGGCGCCCAGCCGGCCCCCGGGATGAAGCACGTGGAAGTCCTCGGCCGTGAAGCCGCGGCTTTCGAGCAGCGCGATCGCCAGCGCGTCGCCGAGCGCGAGCTGCATCAGCGTGGAAGTAGTCGGCGCCAGTCCGTGCGGACAGGCCTCGTCGGCCAGCGGCGAGAGCAGCACGATGTCGGATTTCCGCGCCAGCGTCGATTCTGCCGCCGCGGTCATCGCGATCAGCGGAATGCGGAAGCGGCGGGAGTGCTCGACGACGCTTTTCAGTTCGGCCGATTCCCCGGACCAGGACAGGGCGACGATGACGTCGTCAGGTGTCACCATGCCGAGGTCGCCGTGGCTGGCTTCGGCAGGGTGCACGAACAACGCCGGCGTCCCGGTGGAGGCGAGGGTGGAAGCCACCTTGCGCGCAATGTGGCCGCTCTTGCCGATGCCCGTCACGATCACGCGGCCTTTGGCGCGACGGATCGTCTCGACGGCTTCGGAAAAAGGCTGCGCGAGGCCATTGTCCAGCGCGGCAGCCAGCCGGTCGAGCCCGGCTCGTTCGGTCGCGATAGTGCGCAGCGCGGAGGCGGCCGGTCCGTGCGCTTGCGATTGTGCGGCTTTGGCGGGTTGCGGCATGGGAAAGGCCGAAATTCCTTGCTTTCCGTTCGGTCTAGCAGGTTTGGCTCGGTCCCGGAACCGCAGCCTGCCTGGGGCGCCCGGCAACCTGGCGTTAACCAAAGATTTTTACCTTTGGGCAACGATATTGCGACGGTCGCCGCCCGAGGCGCCTTTTCTTTGCCGCCATAGCTGCCGCGAGCGTTGCCCTGGCCGGGCCCGCGCTCGCGGCTTCTCCGACGCTGAAGCCTACCATCGTCCCCGATCCCTCCTCTGACGACTCGCCGCCGCCGCGCAAAGCCGCCGCCACGGATACCGATCCCTACGCGCCGCTCGGCATCCGGACCGCCGGCATGGTGCTGTTGCCGTCGCTGACACTGGGCGCGGGTTACACCACGAACGCCGGCGCGACGGCCGGTGGCACTCCGTCGCCGTTTGCCACCGTCTCGCCGGAGCTGCTGCTGAAGTCGGACTGGGCGACCAATGCCTTCAGTCTCGACCTCAAGGGCACCTATCAGAAATTCACCGACGACTCTTCCGACGACGACCCGACCGGCTCGGCTGACATGTCGGCGACGCTCGACCTGCCGCACGACTGGGCCGTCGATCTCGACGGCGGTGTCGCCTACGACCGCCAGACGCTGGACGACATCGCCAATCCCCCCGACGGTCGCTCGGGGGTGACGTCGTTCACTTCGTCGGCCGACCTCGACGGCGAGGTCGGGCCGCTCGCCGTGACGCTCACCGGCTCCGCCGATCGCACCCTCTACGCCAACACGACCACAGCCGGCGTCACGGTCGATCAGAGCGACCGCAACAACAACCTGTTCGGCGCGAAGCTGCGCGTCGGATACGACGGCGGCGGCATCCTGACGCCCTTCGTCGAGGGCGAGGTCGATCGCCGCGTCTACGACCAGACGGTGGACGACGACGGCAAGCGGCGCTCGGGCACCGGCTACGCTGCGCGCGCCGGCATCGAGTTCAATTCCGATCCGGTGCTGTCTGGCGAGATCGCTGCCGGCATCTGGCAGCAGGCGTTCGACGATCCGACGCTGACCTCGATCGGCGCCGTCACGGTCGACGGCAACCTGGTCTGGTCGCCCAGCCGCCTGACCACCGTCACCTTCGACACATCCACTACGGTCAACCCGAGCACCGATCCGTCATCTTCCGGCTCCATCGTGCACGACGGCTCGGTCGAGGTCGCCTATGCTTGGCGGCCGAACGTCGACCTGTCAGCGAAGGCCGAGCTCAGCCGCGAGGACTACCAGGGCACCGGCGAGGTGGACGATACCTATGACCTCAGCCTCGCCAGCACGTGGAAGATCAACCGCGCCCTCCAGGTGGGGGCAAGCTACGTCCATGAGTGGCTGACGAGCAGCGACCCCACCAACGACTACCAGTCCGACACCGTGAAGGTGGAGCTCCGCGCTCAGCACTAGGCCGTGGTCAGGAGCCTGCTGCGTCGAGCAGGGCGCGGGCTTCCTTCGCGAACGCGGGGCCGAGGTCCTTCCGTGCCAGTGCGAAGGCGACGTTGGCAGCGAGGAAGCCCAGCTTCGAGCCGCAGTCGAAGGTGCGGCCCCTGAAACGGCATCCGTAGAAGGCGTCGGTGGCTGACAAGGCAATCATGGCATCGGTGAGCTGGATCTCGTTGCCCGCGCCGCGGGCGTGGCGGCCGAGATGCTCGAAGATCTGCGGCTGCAGGATATAGCGGCCGTTGATGTAGAGGTTGGAAGGCGCCACCTCCGGCTTCGGCTTCTCGACCATTGCTGTAATGCGGAACGCATCCGGTCCTGCCGCCTCGCCGACGCCGACGATGCCGTAGCTGGCGGTTGCATTGGGGTCGCACTCCTCGACGGCGATGACGTTACCGCCCGTGCGGCGATAGACCTCGACCATCTGCGCCAGGCATCCCGGCTCGCCCTGCATGATCATGTCGGGCAGTAGCACGGCGAATGGCTCGTTGCCGACGATGTCGCGGGCGCACCAGACGGCATGGCCGAGGCCGAGCGGCGCCTGCTGCCGGGTGAAGCTGGTCTGGCCCGCCGGGGGCAGGTCGCGGGCCAGCTCCTCCAGCGCCTCCGTGCGGCCGCGGTCGCGCAGCGTCGCTTCCAGTTCTACCTGGATGTCGAAGTGCTCTTCGATCACCGCCTTGTTGCGGCCTGTCACGAAAATGCAATGCTCGATGCCCGCGGCGCGCGCCTCGTCCACGACGTACTGGATGAGCGGACGGTCGACGACCGTCAGCATCTCCTTCGGCATTGCCTTGGTCGCCGGCAGGAAGCGGGTGCCGAGGCCGGCGACCGGAAACACGGCTTTACGGATAGGGGCGCGCATCGCGGACTTTCGCTAGCATGGGAGGCCTCCAGCCGGGGAGGGGGGCGCGGCAAGAACACGTCAACAATCTCCCCCTATGGTTACACCGCAAAACAGATGAAAACCTGCGTGAATCCAATATGAGCGTTCTGGTCACCGGCGGCGGAGGATACATCGGCAGCCACATGGTCTGGCAGCTGGTCGATGCCGGCGAAGACGTGGTTGTCCTCGACAATTTCACTACCGGCTTCCGCTGGGCGATCGCCCCGGAGGCGAAGATCGTCGCCGGCGACGTCGGCGACGAGGCGCTCGTCGGCCCGCTGCTCGCCGATCACAAGGTCGACGCCATCATCCATTTCGCCGGATCCATCGTTGTTCCGGAATCGGTGTCCGACCCGCTCGGCTACTACCTCAACAACACGGTCAAGTCGCGCGCGCTCATTGCCGCGGCAGTCAGGGCCGGCGTGCCGCACTTCATCTTCTCGTCCACCGCCGCCGTCTACGGCACACCGAAGTCCACGCCAGTGGCAGAAGGCGTGCCGCTGCTCCCGGAGTCGCCCTACGGCCGATCTAAGCTGATGACCGAGATGATGCTCGCCGACACAGCCTTCGCGCATCCCGGCCTGCATTACGTCGCGCTCCGCTATTTCAACGTTGCCGGCGCCGACCCGAAAGGACGCACGGGCCAGTCGACGAAAGGCGCTACCCATCTCATCAAGGTCGCCTCGGAGACAGCACTGGGCAAGCGCGCGTCCATCACCGTCTACGGCACCGACTACCCGACGGCGGATGGCACCTGTGTCCGCGATTACATCCACGTCACCGATCTCGCCAACGCCCATATGGCGGCGCTCGCCCACCTCAGGGCGGGCGGCGGCAACCTTGTCGCCAATGCCGGCTATGGCCGCGGCGATTCCGTGCTCGAGGTCATCGACACGGTGAAGCGCGTGTCGGGCAAGGACTTCAAGGTCGAGATCGGCGGCCGTCGGCCGGGCGACCCGGCGGCCATCGTCGCCGACCCCTCGCGTATCCGCGCCGAGTTCGGCTGGAAGCCGACCCACGATAACCTTGACGAGATCGTGCGCAGCGCCCTGGCCTGGGAGGCGGCACTGTCGCGGCGCAATCAGCGCGACTGACCGCTGCCCGCAAATTTGCCGCACCGTGGTGCTAGCTTTCGCCCGTGATTCGAGGGGAGCGGATGCGCCGCCTGCTTGTCATTGCTGCCTTTCTTGCCGCCTCGGCGTTTGCCGTAACCGCGGTGCGCGCGCAGACACCGCAGCAGTGGGTTGCCGCGTTCTGGCCGACGGCGAAGGCTGCCGGCATCAAGAGCACGACTTACAACCGCGCCCTCGGCAGCTTCGTGCCCGATCCCGACATCATCAAGCGCGCCGAGACCCAGGCCGAGTTCACCATGGCCATCTGGGATTACATGGACCAGATGGTTTCGGCCGATCGCATCACGCAGGGCACGGTAGTGCTGTCGAAATACGCCGCGCTGCTCGGGCAGATCGAGCAGCGCTACGGCGTCGATCGCTACACGGTCGTGGCGGTGTGGGGGATCGAGAGTCACTACGGCGCCGCGCTCACTAATCCGCGCATCTACAAGAACACGATCAACGCGCTCGCCACGCTGGCTTACACCGGCGGGCGCCTGGCCAAGTTCGGACGCCAGCAACTGGTCGCCGCCCTCAGGATCGTGCAGCGCGGCGATGTCGCAATGAGCGGCATGGTCGGTTCATGGGCCGGCGCCATGGGCCAGACGCAGTTCATCCCGACCACGTTTGAAGCGTACGCGGTCGATTTCGATGGCGACGGCCACCGCGACATCTGGACCTCGAACGCCGACGCGCTGGCCTCGACAGCCAACTATCTTCGCCGCGCCGGATGGCAGCCCGGACAGACGTGGGGCTATGAAGTCGTCGTGCCGGCGGCTTACGACATCGCCAAGACCGGCGACCACACCGTTGGCTGGTGGGCGCAGCACGGCGTCGTGCGCGTCTCGGGACAGGAGTTCCCGCGGCCGTCCGATCATGCCACGCTCTACCTGCCCAATGGCCGCAACGGCCCGGCCTTCCTGCTGCTCGCCAACTTCCGCGCCATCAAGCGCTACAACGCGTCCAACAGCTACGCGCTGGCCGTCGGCCACCTTGCCGACCGCCTGCGCGGCGGCGGCGATTTCGTGGGCCAGTGGCCGCCGCATGACGGGCCGCTGAGCGACGACGAGGCACGCGAGCTCCAGCTCGGGCTGACCATGGCCGGTTACTACAGCGGCGACATCGACGGGGATCTCGGCAGTGGCACGCGCGCCGCCATCCGCGACTATCAGCTTGCCGCTGGCCTGAAGCCGGATGGCGTGCCCTCGCGTGATCTGTTGCGGCGGCTGGCCGCCGAGAACTAGGATCGCGAAATGTCCCGCTGGCGTCTCGCATGGCCGTTTGCCGCTGTCGTCGCTCTGGCTGTCGCCGGCGCTGCGCTGGCTCAGCCCGTGCCGCCGGCCGATGTCGGTTCTTCGGGACGCGTGCAGCAGCAACCGCCGCAGCGGCGCGGCTTCTTCGAGATGCTGTTCGGGCCGAGCCTGATCCGTCCCTTCCAGGGTGGCATCTTCGCGCCGCCGCCTGCTCCCCCGCCGCCTGTGCAGCCGCCGCAGCCGAGCGAACCGCCGCTCAGTATCGCGAACATCGTGCCCAAGGATGCCGACGCCAAGAAGATCATGGTGATCGGCGACTTCGAGGCCGACGGCATCGCATGGGGCCTCGACCAGAATTTCGCCAGCGAGCCCAAGGTCGCGATCCTCGACGAGGCCAACAACAACTCCGGCCTTGTCCGCGACGACTTCTACGACTGGAACGCTGAACTGCCGAAGCTGCTCAACTCGGAGAAACCCGATATCGTCGTGGTCGCCCTCGGCGCCAACGACCGCCAGCAGCTCAAGCTCGGCAATGCGCGCGTGCCGCCCCACACCGACACCTGGGAGCAGACCTACAACCAGCGCATCAAGGGGCTGACCGATACGCTGAAGGTATACGGCCGCCCGTTCTTCTGGGTCGGCGCGCCACCGATGCGTCTCTCCGCCGCCGGCCGGGACATGAGCTACCTCAACGCCTTCTTCAACAGCGCCGTGTCGGAAGCGGGCGGTTACTTCGTCGACATCTGGAATGGCTTCACCGCCGATGACGGCAGCTACATTTCGTCGGGGCCGGACGTCGACGGTCAGCTCCGCGCGCTGCGCTCCGGCGACGGCATCAATTTCACCCGCGCCGGCCGGCTGAAGCTCGCCTTCTACGTGGCCCGCGAGATCAAGCGCCAGACCGGGCTCGGCGCCGGCACCGTCGACCTGCTCACCTCCGCCAACCAGCAGAACCAGATCGAGATCGGTCCCGACGGCAAGAAGCGTCTGGTCGGCCCGATCATCTCGCTGACCGATCCGGTTCCGATCGGCGGCCAGCTCGCCGGCGCGGCGCAAACGACCGTGACGAAGGAGTCCGATATGCCGGGCTATGTCATGATCGTGAAGGGCGAAGCGTTGCCGACGGTTGCCGGCCGCGCCGATGATTTCACCTGGCCGGCTGCGGCCGGGGGTACGACGCCCGCGCCGGCCGGAAACTAGCGGCAACACTCGTTCACCCGGGCTATTCGATCAAAGCTAAGTGATGACCCCCGCCCTTGTCAGGGCGCGTTCTCCGTTTCATCTGCCCGTGGAGCTGATGCACAAGCGGGAGACGCACGATGAGGATCGCGACTACTATCGCCGTGGCGGCGACTGCGTTGGTGATTGGCGGCGCCGCCTACGCCGCTGCCCTGCCGAGCGACGACACCATCCCGACCGATAGCGGAACGATCGCGCTGCACGCCATACACCACGCGGCGCTGACGCTCACATGGAACGGCACGGTGATCCTCGTCGACCCGGCGCCGCCACAGGGCAAGGCGCCTGCCGATCCGACCGCCGAATACAAGGCCCTGCCGGCCCCGAACCTGATCCTGCTCACGCACGATCACGGCGATCATTTCAACGTGCCGATCCTCGAGGCCGTCTCGGGCGGCGCCACCATCCTGGCCCCCAGGGAGGTGGTGGACAAGATGCCCGACGACCTCAAGGCAAAAACCAGGACGATGGCGAACGGCGACACGACGACCGTCGATGGCATCGCGATCGAGGCCTTCCCCATGTACAACACCACGCCTGACCGCCAGAAGTTTCATCCGAAAGGCGGCGGCAACGGCTATATCCTGACCATCGGCGACAAGAAGATCTACATCGCCGGCGACACCGAGGAGACGCCGGACATGAAGGCGCT
>DASZQY010000165.1:0-3299 GCA_035549395.1 Bauldia sp. | reverse complement strand
GCGTAGAGATCGTCCCATTCGGGATTGGTCTTTTCGATCAACGCCACCTTCCATTCGCGCTTCCAGTGCTTCAGGCGCTTCTCCCGATGAATGGCGTCATCGATCTGCTGGTATTCCTCGACGAGCACCAGCAAGTGCAGCCGGTACCGCTTCGTGAACCCGGGCACGATACCCTCGCGATGCTCCCAGGCTCGCCGTGCGACATCGTTGGTGACGCCGATATAAAGCGTGCCGAAGCGGCGATTGGTCATGATGTAGACGTAGTACGGCATCGCGCGGTGGCCTGCTCTCGTTGGGATCCTCCGGTCGTCGCCGTTGGCGACGCCGTAGGATGACAGTGAGTGAGCGTGACTCGCATCGGACACACTGAAAGCGGCGAGCCGCCCCTCGTCACCCAAAAAACAAAAGCCGCCGGGTGTCCGGCGGCTTGCCTGTAGGTGCCGTATCGGCGCGCCGTTGACGGGCGCGCCGTCGGTTCAGGTTGCGGGCTGAAGTTCGACCGCTTTCGGTCCCTTGCCGCGCTTGTCCGGTTCGGTCTCAAATGAGACCCGCTGTCCGTCGGTCAACGCCCCCAGTCCCGAACGCTCGACCGCCGTGACGTGCACGAACACGTCCTTGCCGCCGTCGTCCGGGGTAATGAAGCCATAGCCTTTCGACGCATTGAAAAACTTCACGGTGCCGTTCTGACGCATCGCAGACCTTCCATCAGGTTTACCAACTGCGGTCCGGCGTCGTCGCTAACTCCCCCGGGCGCATGCGGCAGCAGCAACCTGCACAGTCTCCCGCACCGTTAATTTATGCGGCAGGTGGTGCCGAAAAACAACGGTCAACGCGCGAAACCGCAAACCTGTGGGTTATTCACATCGCAGACGGCGAGAACCGGCCACTTCCGCCGCCGCCTTCGTCGCCTCTCTTTATATATGCGTGCGCTGACACCCTTGGTCGCAACGGTCCGCACGCTGGGCGCTGCCACCCCGGGGATCCGCAGCCCGGCGCGCCGTGCTTCTATTTGAACAGATTGGGCAGTTTCAGCTTTGGCAGCTTGAGCTTGGGTGGCTTCAGCACCTTGCCGATGTCGTCGGCGGCGAGCTTCACGTAATTGCCCACGGTCTTGGTGCTCCCGCGCAGCGCCGGCACCAGTTCGTTCTGGTTGCTCATGAAGGGCAGGGCGAGCTTGAACGGGATGCCCTTGAGGAACGACCCGTCCCACTTGTCGCGCAGCGAGAATACGCCGAGCGGCGTCATGTGCAGGAACTTGCCGACCACGTTGTGCAGCCGGCAGAGTCCCGCCTTGGGGCACACCTCGACCGCGCCGTCGAGCATCGCCACCGCCATCTCACCGTCCGGCTTCGTGTAGACGTCGAACACCGTGCCGCGCACGCCGATCGTCGCCGTCGGCGTGTCGATCTCATACGAGTTGTGGTCGGCCTTGCCGGTGATGAAGCGCATCGCCCCCGAAGTCAGTCCGATGACGATCTTCGATGGCTCCGAACTGTCCGCGTTATAGACGAAACTGTCGAGCACGATCGTCGAGCCCGGGCCGACCGCGAGCTTGGTCTGGTCGTTGAACTGGAATTGCCCGACACCCTTGTCGTCGGTGGTGATCGTCTCGTTCTGGAAGACGTTGTCGCCCGTCGCCAGCGTCATCGGCGGCGCTGCGCTGCCGGTCGTGCCCGTCACGTTGGTGGTGATCGACGTTGCGGAGCCAATGTCGGTGGCGTCGTCGGCATGCGCGGCGCCGCACAGCAACGCAGTGAAAGCAGATGCGGCGAGCACGCGGCGGGCGAGCGAGGTCATCATGCGATCCCCAGCGATCTCGGATTGATGCGCTCGAATTTCTGTGTGCGAAGACTATGCGATCGCACTTCGCGCGTCGAATCTTGCGCCTGCGTCTTGACTCGCGTACGCGAATTAGCGCGTTGTTAACTTGCAAGTTGGACTAGAATGACGCCCGAGCCGATTCGGCTCATGCATGGAGAGGAGAAGTACATTGGCTAAAGCGATGAAGAAGGCCGCTGCGAAGAAGCCCGCCGCGAAGAAGGCGGCGAAGAAGCCGGCGAAGCGGACTGCGAAGAAGAAGTAGTCCGACGTCGCCGCGAAGCGGCGATACGCTTCCGTTCCGCCGTCGCGCTCTTCTCCTTCATCAATGAGTGGACGCGCGGCGGACGGAGGGCCCAGGTCAAAGGGCCGAGTAAAAGGGGCATCGTTCGATGCCCCGTTTCATTTCTGCCTTCTCCCAATCCCCTCGAAAGCCTTGCGCCGCCTGTGGTTTCAGCCCCTCAGGCGATCAGCCCGTCCGTCGGCTTGACGCCGATGCTGCCGGGGAAGATTGCGTTCGCCATCACGCTTTCCGAAAGTCCGAGATGGTCGCGCAGCACGCCCTTGATCACCGCGCGCATGTCGGTCGTCGGTGCGAGATCGCGCTGCTGGTAGAGCTGCGCCTGCTTCAGCCCGGGCCAGTCGGCGATGACGCGTCCGCCGCGTATCGCGCCACCGAGCAGAAGGGCGGCGGTCGCCGTGCCGTGGTCGGTGCCCTCGGTCCCGTTGATGCGTGCCGTGCGTCCGAATTCTGTGACCACGATCACAGCCGTGTCGCTCCACACCGGGGTCATCGCGCTCTTCAGACCTGCCAATGCGGCGTCGAAAGCGCCGAGCAGGTTCGCCAGCCGGCCTTCCGCTGCGCCCTCGGCGGCGTGCGTATCCCAGCCGTCATAGCTGATCGCCGCGAGGCGCGGCCCGTCGGGATCGGCGAGCAGGCGTCCGGCGCCCGCCGCGAGTTGCGTGAACGACGCGGCGAGGCCGTTGCCGTTAGCGGCGGACTTCGCGCCCCCGCCGCCCGAGCCCATGCCCGGCGTGCTCGCGGCGAGCTTGTCCACGTCGGTGCCGGCCGCGAAGACGCGCGCCAGCTCCGGGTCGCTTTCGCCGTAGAGATCGGCAAGCCGGGCCGTGGTGTCGCTGTCGGCCGGACGGAAGCCGGGCGGCGTCCACGTCAGGATGGGTGCCGCGCCGCGCAGGATGAGCGGTACGGTCGGACTGGCCGCCAGTCCGTTTGCCGGCCGCACCCTGTCGCCGGCAGGCAATGCCGCGGCGACGCGGTTCAGCCAGCCGGTATCTGACGCATGCGGCGCCGTCATGCCGCTCTCCAGCACGTCCTGCCCGTCGAAATGCGAGCGGTCGCGATAGGCGGTGGCCGCAGCGTGCACGATCGCCGCCTCGTTCGCCGTGTACATGCCGTGGAGCGCGGGCATCGCCTGGTTCAGCCCGAAGAAGCCGTCGAGCGGCAGCGTCGCCTCGTAGCC